>NZ_JBVVAK010000012.1:0-109577 GCF_055792825.1 Microvirga sp. GN3 | reverse complement strand
CTCGACCCGCCAGCGCGAAGGAGACCGTCATGTCGACCTTCTCAGCCCGCATTGATGTCCATCACCACCTGATTCCGCCAGCCTTTGTCGCGGCGATGGCCGCACGCGGGCTGACCGAGGTCGCAGATGCTCCTGTCGATTTGCACTTCATGATGAGGCTCGGCGATTTGGACGGCAGTTTGTGCGCTTCATGTGAGACTGAGGAGGCTAGCAGCCCCACATTCGATCCCACATGAAGTGCAAACAAACGGTCGCGCCATCTCAGTGATCCGCCCAGGAGCGGCCTCCAGCCAAGGGAGGCTTCCGAGCCTGCCATGGGAGTTTCGTCATCCAGCGTGAACCGGTTGGCCAGTCTCAAATGAAATGTGAAAAGTCTCACCTGAAAGACAAGGACACGAGTGAAAAGTGGCTCCCTTAATGGCAGCAAGCTCAATGGGCCATCAGCACCGGGACCGTCATCGACTGGAGGATGGTACGGGTCGTGCCACCAAGCACAATCTCCCGTAGGCGCGAATGGCCATAGGCGCCCATCACGATCAGATCTGCGCTGACATCCGCGGCATACGAAACAAGGGTGTTGCCAATATCAACGGTCCCCCTGGCAAGGGTCTTCACATCGGCGTTGATCCCGTGCTGAGCCAGGTGCTGTGCCATCGTGTCGGCTGACGCATGCCTGACGCCCATCGGGTCGGTGTCTAATACGGTCACAACTTCCACCCGATCAGCCATCTGGAGGAGCGGCAAGGCGTCCGCGATGGCGCGGGCGGCCGGACGCCCCTCGTTCCATGCGACGAGCACTGTTCTGAGCTGTGGGGGAACATGGAGCATGTGGATATAGGGGACGATCAATACCGGCCGCCCTGACCCGAAGAGCACAGCTTCGATAACCTCAGACGTATCAGGGCCCTCAGGATTCGGTTGCTCGAGAACGACGGCATCGAAATACCGCGCGAGACGACCGACCTCTCTGCCCAGGTCTCCACTCGAGGCTTCGAGCGTCAGCGTTTCCACGGTGACATCCGTCTGCTTCGCCCTCTCCAAAAAAGCCTCAAGTGCACCGCGCGCATCCTTCTTAATCTCTTCCTGCATCCGGGAGAGGAGGTTACCTGGCATCTCCACCGAGACCATGGGAGGCAGAGCGGGACTGATCGCCGGCGAGGTCACGGTCAATCTCGCGCCACACATGTCCGCCAGCCACAGTGCATAGCGGTTGCCGGCTTCCGTGCCCTGGCGGGTCAGAAGCAACAAGTCTTTAAAGGCTGAGGCTTTGAAGGCCATACCCGCCTCCTCGATCCTAGGTGCAGCGTCGGGGCCTTTGCAGGTCCCGCTCGTACGGGATTATAGCAAGAACATTGAGGGAAGACCTATCCTCGGCTGCGGCCAAGCTAGAACTTTGACTCCGACGTGGAGTCTTGCTCGATACGATGACAGCATCGCACGTTCTCGGGCCTTGGGTCTTATATCTTTGCGAGAGCTGCACCACAGGTCTCCTTGACCGGCTCAACCTCGATCCCGTTCAGGCTGATCCCCAACGGGGCATTTCCGGGAGAGTTCATAAACCGACATGGAACGGTATTATGGGGGCAGGCAAAGGAATGGACATGACCCGTGACCCTACTGAACTCCTCTCGTCCCTGAACGCCTCAGTGCACCAATCCTTTGCGCACGAGGCGGAGTGCAATGCCAGGAATGAAAATCCAGCGGGCTGGGTATTCGTGCGCTTAGTGGACCAGATCAAAGCCTTTGAGGATCGACTGAATCCGAATGAGGAGATAGGCGGCTATCTCCCGACCGGGGTTGGAGCCGACGCCTTTCATATTCTCGCCGTGGCCTACTCGAACCCTGACCTTTTGATTTTCTCAGGCTTGAACCAGCATGGACGCCCCGTTCATCTGATCCAGCACTATACACAGTTGAGCCTTCTCCTCACGGCCCTTCCCAAGCTGAAGGAAGAGGATGAGCCGCGCCGCATCGGCTTCCTCTTGGAACAGAACCTGGGACAGGCGAAAAAATCACAGGCTCAAAGCGCATCCAAAGCCTGAAGCGTCGCGCCCATGCCGTCTCAACGGCCCGCGCTCCTGTGAGGGCACAATGAGTTCTGGCTGTTTCCCGGAGAGACAGGATCGTTCAAGACGCCGAGCATGTTCAGCGAGCAGATCACCAATGCTGTCGAGAAAGCGACGGGCCTGAGAATGCGCACTGACCAATTCCGCCATGCCGCCGCTGCCCTGATCCTGAAGCGCGAGACGGGCAATTATGAGTTCGTGCGCGGGATCCTTGGACACAAGAGCCTGAAGACCACCATGAACTTCTACATCGGCCTTGAGAGCTTCACGGCAACCCAGCGCTTTGGAGAGATCGTCGACTCCTATCTTAGTGACGAGGAGGAGAAGTGAGCATGATCACCTCCTTGCCCCTTGGCGGATGTCCCTGGACATACCTGAAAACGATCATGAAGGCCGCCGTCGCAGGCGTTGGCGAGACAGGATTGTGGATGGATCGCAATGGACGTGTCAAAGACAAACTAGGCCGTTCGGGCCGATCACCTCTCCTCGGGCGGTTTGATGGCCGAGAACTGCTGCAGCAGAGCCAGATCGTACGCCGCCTTCAGGACACCCGCGAGAACGAGCGGCCAGCCAAACGGTGATGCGGTCAGCAGCCAGCCGGATAGGAGTGGGGCAACGGCCGACGCCAAGCTCCGGGGCACGGCCGTCACGCTCGCGGCGGCCAAGCGCTCGTCCGGTCGGACCACCGCCATGACGTAGGAGGACCGGGTCGGCACGTCCATCTGAGACAGCAGGCCCCGGAGGATCAGGAGTCCGAACGCGATCCAGATCGTCGGGGCAAAGGCGGTCAGGACCAGGAACAGGCTCGACGGCAGGTGCGTGAACACCATCGTGTTGATCAGCCCAAACCGTTTGGCCAGCGGCACCGCCGCGAAGTACGAGACCGCCGAGCACAGGCTGGTCACGAAGAAGATCGCCCCGATGGTGGCGACGCCGATGCCGAACCGTTCGCTGAGCCAGATCGTCAGCAAGGAGTTGATGACGAGCCCGCCGCCAAAGGCGTCGACCGAGAACAGGGCAGCCAGACGGTAAACGATCCCGCGCGATGGTCCGAGTGGTGCGGGTGGGTTGTCAGTGCTAGCTTCCACCCGGGGCGACAGATGGCGGTAGAGAAAGATCGTAAGCAGCCCCATGCCGCCATACAGACCGAACAGGGCCGTCACTATGATCGATGGCGAAATGATCGGAGCCAGCCAATCCACCACGCCGACCGAGAGCGCTCCCAGAGCGCCAAAGAACGCTCCAACGAAGCTGTAGCGCGCGAACACCGCCGTTCGCTCCTCATCTGCCGCCACATGAGCCACCACGGTATGCTCGAGCGGCAGGAAGATGCTGACGTCGCCGCCGGAGGGGTTCAACGTCCCGACAAAGGCAATCAGAAGCAATGGCCAGAAGCCTTCAAGCCTAGCAAACCCCAGCCCCGTCATGGCCATCAAGAGGCCTGCGGCGAGCAAGCCACGGCGGCGGGGGATCCGGTAAGCAATAAGCCCGATGGCAAGAGTCAGCAGCGCGGAACCAAGCAGGGTCGCGGTCGAGATGACCCCGACGCCAAAGGCGTCGTAGCCGAGGCGCGCCAGATGGAGCGGCAGCAGGATCGCGACATAGCCATCTCCGAACGCCCGCAGGGAGCGCGCCCAGAGAACCCGCTTAATGTCCGGCGGCAGACCCTGGTTCGAATGGATTCGGACGCTCGCCTCGGAGCGGGGTTCGGCTTCGATGGTGCTGAATGATGGCATGCGGCGTCCCCTTCCGAAAACAGGACGCGATACTTAGGCATGCCGCCTCGTGGGGAGATCGCGATCCCCATGGGCTCAGTAAATGTCCGCTACCTATCCCTGTCAACCACGCGAGCATCCCTGCGTTCTTTGGGTCGCCTTCGGGTCAGATTTTCACGTTCCGATCGCTGAACAGACGTCCGCTCTTAAGCGCCGAAGCGGACCAAGCGCAGCGCTTCCACCCCCTCCCCTTGACGCTGCGCTGATCTGTTACTGAACAGAACAGAATACTTTGGTTCAGACGATATTCAGCGTGAAGGTGATGTAATCATTGCCAATTGGTGTGTTGCGTTCTCAGACTCGGAACTCTTCTGGAGACTTCAGATGCGTAAGGTCGCAATTCTTGCCGCAGCAGGCGTCCTGGCCCTTGGTAGCTTCTCGGCATCCGATGCCGAGGCTCGTTCCAGGCGTGGGGCTGGAGCTGCAGTCGCGGCCGGTGTCGTGGGTTTGGCCGCCGGCGCCATCATCGCTGGGGCTGCGTCGCAAGCCTATGCCGCTCCAGCTCCCTATTATGGGTACGCTGCGCCAGTCACGGCGTACCGCTATGGCTATGACGACGGATACTACGCCAGACCGGTTTATCGGGAGCGGCGTGTGGTGCGCTATTATGACGAGCCACGCCCGGTTTATCGCCCACGTCGGGTCGTCAGAACCTATGATTACGGCTATGATCGATCCTATTATGGGCCAGGCTATTACGGCGGCTGGTAATAGCTCCGTCAGCCATCAGGCAGAGTAAAAGGGCGGTCCTGTTGACCGCCCTTTTTGTCTTTTCCGCTGCTTCCGCGACGAGTGCCATCTCGATGGCGTTTTGTCGGAAGGCAGCCTGCTTTGCTCAGTCAGCCTCAGAGCAACCGTTCACTGACCAGCCTAAAACAAATAGTCGCACCAGAGGCATCAAAGCGCTTCCGTGCCCATGCAGTTTCATTGGCCGCAACGGGAACCAAGACCTCCCACCCAGCCTGAGGTTTGACGATCAGTGTCCAGTGCTCAAACCTTTCGAGGGTACTGCAGATGTCTAATGGACCCGCGTAATGTCGGCCGAATGAACTTTGCCTCCGGGAGGCTCGTGATTCCCTACCTTGCGCGGAAGCGCTGATAATTTCGGAAGAAACGGCATTCTGGTGACTATGAGAGGACCAACTATCCCGGCTAGGCTGGGGTTGGACCTCAGAACGGAGGGGCGGATGCTGGATCTGGTGATTGCCGCGAGGCGAAAGGATCTCGGCGGCTTCGAAGTTGGCCGAGTGCTGCCCTTCATGAGGCGGCGCATGGTCGGACCGTTCATCTTCGACCATATGGGACCGGTGGACCTGCCACCGCACATACCTCGAACAACCGACGTGCGCCCCCATCCTCACATCGGGCTCTCGACCGTCACCTACCTGTTCGCTGGCGCGATCACGCACCGGGACAGCACCGGGGCGCAGCAGGCTATCCGGCCTGGGGCGGTGAACTGGATGACCGCCGGCAGGGGCATCAGCCATTCCGAGCGGTTCGACGGCCCTATCCGGCAGAGCGGCGGGCGGGTGCATGGCATCCAAGCCTGGGTGGCTCTCCCGGAAGCCCAGGAGGAGATGGCGCCGAGCTTTGTCCATCATGCCGCTGAGGACCTGCCGGTGTTCGGGGAACCGGGTGTCTCGGCCCGACTCATTGCGGGACAAGCCTTCGGGCTGACCAATCCGGTCAGGACGCAATCACCCCTGTTCTACATCCATGCCGAGCTGCAGCCCGGCGGCCGGATCGGCCTGCCCAGCGAGTATCCGGAGCGGGCCGCTTAGTGGTGACGGGCCGGCTGGAGGCGGATAGTCAGGAATATGGCCCAGGGCAGATGCTGGTCTTCGCTGGCAGCTCGGATCCCGTCCTGACCGCCCTTGAAGCCTCGACGGTCATGCTGCTGGGCGGGGAACCTCTGGGGCCACGGCACATCTGGTGGAATTTCGTGTCATCGCGCAAGGAGAGAATCGAGCAGGCCAAAGCGGACTGGCAGAACGGGCGCATTCATCTGCCGCTGGGCGATGACCAGGAGTTCATCCCCCTGCCCGAAGACCCGAGACCTGCTCCAGAACCGATGTCCTGAGCCAGACCCGCTCTGTGATAGGCGACGTGAGAGCATGCCTCAAAGCGGTCGAGGAGGCGGCGGGCCGCCTCCTGCGCCATCACGTGCCAGTAGCGCTCGACATCCTGCTCGATGCGCGTGTCTCGCTCCGCACCGGAGAGGATGGGATACCAGCCAGAGCGCTCAATCGCTTCCTTGAGCAGCGCCCGCGCTTCCCGTTCCACCTGATCTGGTCCGATGCTCACCATTCAAGTCACGCCCTGATGCGGTGGACGGTAAAGAAAAGACCGCTGTTCCCAGCGGCCTTGAGTTGAGAGGGGCCGCCCTCTTTCCAGAGAACCGTTGCGTCCATCGTCGAGAACGCGCGAATGCGAAAGATAGTGACGTCAGGCCGGTTGATTGTGGACTCCCATGTCGTCAATGCACCCATGCGCGCAATTCAATGCACGTACCGCCTGCCAGTCGCCCATCAGGTTACAGCAGGCGCTTGTGACGAATCTCTGTCTCGACGATGAGCTTGTCGCCGAAGCGACGCTCGATATCGGATATGGCCTGAGGCGATGCCTCGACTGCGACGCGGCTTGGATTGCCTGCAGCCTTAACGAGCACGCCAGGCACTTGGCGGACCCAGTCCTCGGCCATCGCCCCTTCCGACCGGACCTCACGCCTGATGGCGACTACATAGGTGGCCAAGGCTAACCCTCCGCGTGTCGGGGCTCACTATAGACCAACTTGCACAGCAAATGGGATCCCGCAGCCGTGAGAAGGATAGAGTTTGACCTCACGCAGGATCGCCCGCAGGATCCCTCGAGCAGCCTGTGACCGGTCAATGTTTCGGAGATCCTTTTCGTGGATATCGCTCGCGGAAGACTCGGTGACGACGTCCGCCGGTCAGGCCGCTTTGGCTGCATTGTTGAGAGCCGTTGGCAATGTCCGTAACCCTACTTATCGGACATTGGTGTAGTGCTCTGCTGCATGGATCGGATTGTGCACGCATTGAATGCATCCGGAGCCCGACTTCAAGCGATGCGGACGGACTTCGGGCGACCAAGCTCAAGCATGCGGTTCAGCGCATGAATGGCGAGGGTAACTTCGGTGGGCGACGCCGATCCGCTCGCGAGCGCAGGGCAGCGCCGATCACTCGTTTGAAGCGAATGATGGGGTCTCCACCAGAGCCCGGCGAGTGTACCCAGACCTTTTCTGCCAGCGTACACGTCCATGCTCAGCGATGCTTTTGAGATGCCGAGCGCTGGGTCGGGATGCTCTCCGCCATGTCGCTCGGCACTGCTGTTGAGCGTGGAGGAACGATCACGTCAGCATCAGGATGGTGCTTGGCGACGGTGGCATAGATGCCGGCCTGATCGTAGACTCCGTCGCCGGTGAGAGACGCCAGAGGACTTGTATCTGGTCGAGCAAGGGCGCGACCTGCGAGCCATCGTCGACATCACTGGTCGTCAGCTCTGAGGCGAAGATCTTTCCGGTATCAGCATCGACGCCGATATGCAGCTTGCGCCAGGACCGACGTTTCTGGGTGCCGTGCTTCCCGACCAGCCACTCGCCGGATCCACCCATCTGCAGGCCTATGCTGTCCACCAGCAAATGAATGGGCCCGGTGCATGACTGTGGCCGTGGAACTTTCAGGGTTTCAGTTTCGGCACGCCGGCTCAGGGTCAAGTGGTCTGGGACAGCCAGATCCAAGCCAAGGAGCTGGAGAATAGAATCGGTCAAGCCCTCCGTCCGGTGCAGTGCCAACCGGAACCCCGCCCGCAGCGTCAGGGCTGTCTTGATTGCCAGAGCCGAGTAGCGTGGTTGACCACCCCGTTTCCTTCGGGGCTCAGCCCGCCAGACGGTGATCCCCTCGTCAGAGAACCAGACCGTGAGGCTGCCCCGCTGATGCAGGGCCGCGTCGTACTCCGCCCAATTCGTCATCCGATACCACTGCTTGGGTATACGGTGCCGACGAGTGGCATTGGCTTCGAACGGCACGAGAGACATCTGGCGGGAAGGGCACAGTCCTCCTATGTGATCCGGTTCCAGTTACCAACCCGCCTATTCGTGCAACAAAGCGGGCCCAACTCATAATTATACGGTACGCTGCCATCAAGCCTTTAGTCTCCTTTAGCAGGCGCCCTATGAGGTGCTATTTTTCAGCAGCCATCGTCTCTTATCTGGACTGGATCTCATGCCATATCGTCAAGCTCCACCGGGAGCGACTGCCGAAGAGCCGATCATATTTATCGTTGAAGACGATGAAGCTCTGCGCGAAGCGCTCAGAAGCCTGTTTCGGTCAGTGGGGCTCAGGACTGAGATGTTTGGTTCGGCAGCGGAATTGCTACAAAGCAACCTAGTCAATGTAGCCAGTTGCCTGGTGCTCGACGTCAGACTTCCGGGACTGAGCGGTCTCGACTTCCAGGCCGAATTAGCCAAGGCGAACATTCATATTCCTATCATTTTCATGACGGGCCATGGCGATATCCCAATGTCGGTGAAAGCTATGAAGGCTGGAGCCGTCGATTTCCTAGCTAAGCCGTTTCGCGACCAGGATATGCTGGATTCAGTTGCCATAGCGCTTGAGCGCGATCGTCAGCGGCGGCAGGTTCAAAAGCAATTGTCGGACGTGCGGGCGCGCTTTGACACCCTGACCCAGCGCGAACAAGAGGTGATGGGCTGGGTTACTACCGGAATGATGAACAAGCAAATTGCGAATGAATTGGGACTCAGCGAGATTACCGTCAAGATTCACCGCGGCCAAGTCATGCGGAAAATGGGCGCACGTTCGCTGGCCGATCTGGTGAGAATGGCCGAGTTGTTGGGAGTCCACTCGCCGGTCTCGCGGTAGTTCCCCGAGGCCTCTACCGCGGCGGCGGGATTCGACCTGCCGCCGCTTCCTGCCACATGGTGCGCCTTCTGCTGCAGGCTGATGAGAAATGAAAAGCGGTGGAAAGTGTCCTCCAGCCGTAGTGGGAAAAAGATACAGAATCAAATTGTAAGAGAGCTCGGTTATTTCGGTCAAAGGACCCACGCGCATTCTGAACGAGGCAGGTAAGATCTGCTGCTCGAGAGATGTTTGATCCCAGGATTTAATGGTGCATTCATGTCTTCTGAATGGAGGAATATGCTGAACATGTAAAGGATCGGAGTGCAATCGCCTGATGCTCAGAGCCACAGCGCCTAAAACCTAAGTATGGTTTCATCCGAAAATATTCTGATCATACTCGGTCCAGTTACGATGGTTTCCTAGTCGCAGGGCGTTCTATCCTCGAAGGTAGGAGGGCGGACCGTTGTCCAACGTTCCGGTCATTTCAGTCATTGACGATGATGAGTCCCTTCGCGCTGCGATGAAGAGCCTTGTGAGTTCGCTCGGATTGATTATTCACACGTTCCAATCCGCCGAAGAGTTTCTGCGTTCCTCCCACATCGACGAAACCTCCTGTCTGATTACAGACATTCAAATGCCGGGCATAAGTGGTATCGAGCTGCAAAGCCTCTTGAATGCCCAAGGCCAGCATACTCCGATTATCTTCATTACAGCTTTTCCTGAAGAGAGACTTCGGACGCGGTTGCTTGAGGCTGGAGCCATTTGCTTTCTGGGCAAGCCGTTTGACGAGCGGACCTTGATCCAATGCCTCAATATGGCTCTGAATCGGGATGGTGATGGCGGGATCATGTGACAGTTTCAGGCATAGTTCGCCTCCCGAGGGTTAACGCGAAGAGCTGGAAACACCATTGGGCCGATGGCTGACTCGTCATGGCACCAAGTAATGGAACCAGCACACGCAGCCCAGCTCCTACGCTCGTCATCCGTTTCCGTTCAGTCTCATCCGGTATACTATCCGGCTGAATCTAAGCTGCACATTCGGCTACGGTGGCAATGAGACCGAAAGCGTCTATGAAGGATTGTGCGCTCCTTCCAAACCAAAGTATAGTGTATCTAATCTCAATCGACTGTCATTCTTTCCGCAAGGACAATCGAGCTATGACAGTGGGACGTGCTACCTTCACATCATTCTTTACTTGAACTTCGTCGTCGTTGAGCGGCCGTTAGGCGAATTGGCAGAGACTTCTATAGGTGTGATCAAAGGGGAACTACACTGGCCACCGTACTAGAAACGGTGCCACACGGGATTGGCAGAGCATAGCCTGCCTAGCAGGGCGCTCATATCCGCATCGGGAAGCAGAGACGGGCTACGCAAAATGCGACTGTAGGGCGTCCATGGTTCTCAGGTAAGCAGTCGATACAAAGTGATTTCACACGGAGTACTGGGCGGTCTGCACACCGGCGCGATAACTGCTTGGTGCAGCGTCCAGTTATTGAGCGGTAATTTCATCCCAACGCGAAAAGCATTCATCAGTTTGGAGAACCGCATGTCCTGGCACAGTGCAACGCATCCAGTTGGCCTACTCTCATCTGATCTCTGCCCCGACGAAATTGAGCAAAAGATAATCCGTGCTTATGTTAAGCTTGTGTTTAGTGCCAGAGATGTGACTGGATCTCGAACGACTCTAGTTGCACGGTTCGGCTCTCTTGATGTACGCCTAACCGAGTTTCCTCAAGAAAATCTCTCAGATGGCCGGCCGCTGTTCTGGCTAGAGATCTACTCTCGTGCGACCCGCTCAACGGTCGACAGTTGTGGCTGCTCTGAATTTGATGAGTCCGAGTTAGCTACTGCCGTAAACCTTGTGTTGAAGGCAAAGCAACGTCACGAGGTCTATCATTAAGTGGTCGGGACGAACTCAACCTGTCAGTCAGGTATAGGGATTCAGTGTCGCACTACGTCGTCCGAAGAGGAAGTCGGGACGGTCCCACGACGCGCATTGGCGAATACATTTTGACTGTATATTTTGACGTGCGGAACGTTTTGGATGAGTTTGGGAAGACGTGCTTTCATCAGCGCATATGAGCGCCAAGCCGCCTCTCTCCGTGAAACGAGCCGGTTGCCGTGACTCCAAGTCAATACACTATCGACTGTGCTAGATCGGCGCCTGGCCGGGCGGACTGCCCAGCATCATTGCGTCACAGATTTCAATGCGATGGGTTCCGAGTTTGCCGGAAGTCAATGCCTGTATTTACGGTGTGTCGTGGACTATGAAACGGCTGTTTCGCTCCTCAATCCGCCAACACTTACTGGCATTCAACATTGCTCTCATACTCCCTGTTCTAGTGTTTGCAGCTGTGCTTGTCTGGTTCACCGAGGCCGAAAGCCGCTGCTATGAACGCGATGCGCCTGACGCAGCGCAGCGGATCATCATTGCCGTCGACCGTGAGCTTACGGAGGTGCCTGCGACGGCTCAAGCACTTGCTGCAGCAGCGTCCTTCGACAGCGAGTACGAAGCTTTCCATCGACGAACTCATACTATTTTGCGCTCAATGCTTCCTGAGGAATCCGGGATCTACGCTCTTGTCGTCAGAGACACCACCGGTCAACAAGCAGTGAATACCCGCCTTCCCTGGGATACATCTCTTCCGAAGGACGTGAATCTTCGGATCGACCAAGAGGTGATCAACACAAAGAGCCCCTTCATTCAGGACTTGTTCGTTAGTCAAATCTCTGGGGGCTTCGTTGTAGATGTTCGGGTGCCGGTGCTGAGGGACGGTCAGGGCACTCATGTCCTCTCCGTTGTCTTGGAACCGAAGCGCTTTGCCAAATTCCTTCAAACGCAAAGCATTCCAGCCGACTGTATGGTCGTCCTGGTCGATCGCGCTGATCGGATTATCGCCCACTCTTGGCAGTATGACGACTTTGTCGGCAGGCTTGCCACGGAAGACCTGCATAACAATGCGATTGCAGATGAAGGTGCCTGGGAAGGGGAGATTCAGGAGGGCTCCACAGTCTTGGCAGCCTATACTCGATCCAGACTGTCGGGCTGGAGAGCGGTCATCGGGGTAAGAAGCGAGGTTACCGAACAGCCGCTGAAGAGATCTTTGTGGGCCGCTGCGACACTAGGTCTAGCACTTACTGGCCTCTCCTGCCTGTTTGCGTTGGGATTCGGGCAGCGTATTACCGCTCCCATTCAAGTGCTCGCCGATCAGGCGCGGATGCTTGGAATAGGCGCCCCAGTGGTGCCGCTGGATACCGGCTTGTACGAGGTCGACAATGTTAGCCGTGCACTCTCGGCGGCATCCTCGAAGCTGCGACAGCGGGAGGCGTCTTTGCGCCAAAGCGAAGGTCGCCTATGGGCGACGCAAGAAAACGCAGCTGTCGGGATTGCCGAGGTGGATCGAGAGGGGCGCTTTGTCTACGTGAACGAGGCGCGGTGCAAATTGACCGGTCATACCCGGGAGGAGCTGCTGGGGTTGCACTTTACCCATGCGAATATTGGCGCTGAGCTGGAGGCCGATCGCGACTTATTCTTCCGACACATCGCGGGTAAGCTTGATGTCTATACCATCGAAAAACGGCACGTCCGCAAAGACGGAGCAAAGGGATGGACCCGCGTATCAAGCAGCGCGGTACGGGATGACTCAGGCCACTTTCTCTATGCGGTTCGGATCGTGGAGGACATCACCGAGCGTAAGCGAGCCGAGGAGCGACAAAAATTCCTTGTCGATGAACTGAACCACCGAGTAAAGAACACGCTCGCCACCGTCCAGTCGCTTGCCTGGCAATCGCTCCGCCAAGGGTTGCCTCCGGAAATCGCCCGTGATCGGTTTGAGGCTCGTCTACTGGCATTGTCCCGCGCTCATAACCTTCTCAATGAGACCGGTTGGGAGGCAGCCTCACTGTGCAAGATCCTCAATGCCGAGCTTGGAGCCTTTGGGATTCAACAGCAGTATACCTTAACTGGGTCGGACGTGGATTTGCCCCCGAGAGCGGCCGTCGCTCTCGCTATGACATTTCATGAACTTGCGACAAATGCTCTCAAGCATGGTGCTTTATCGGTGCCAACTGGGCGCATTTTGGTAGAGTGGAGGTCCGAGATTGACGACGGCGGAACGACACTTGACATTACTTGGCTGGAAGTGAGCGGCCCCAGAGTTGGAGAGCCGACCGTCGCTGGCTTTGGCACGCGCCTGCTTAAACGGACCGTCCAGCGGGAATTGGCGGGAAGCCTCGACATGCAGTATCGGCCTGAGGGTCTGGCCTGCCAAATGCGCCTCTTGCTCGGGGAGCTTACGAATGCTGCAGCTGAGGCGACAGGGCACAGCCAGCCTAACCCAGGAGCGACGGAGCACTCGCATAGCTGAGGGATGAACCCCTCCAATCACCCCACTGCTCCCATCGCCGCTTCCGGCTGAGGGAGCTATGCCGTCCAGTTGTAGACCTGCGTTCCCTTGAGCCTGCGGATGGCCGAGGAGATGCTTGCGGTCCGGGCATCCTGGTCAGCCACGAGACGGTCTGGCAATGCACGCTGAAGTTCGGCCAGAGTTTCGCCAATCAGATCCGGCATGTCTTCCAGCGGCCGGAGACAAGCGGCACCGGATGAGGTGGTAATCAGTATCTCTGGCCGGAGACCCAGAAACAGATTGGCACGGTCGTGGGGGAGGTCAAGGTGCGCCCAGACATTGCGGAACTGGCGAAAGCGATCGGATGCTCGATGGCGCAGACAAAGGCCAGCACAGAGGAAGCACCAATCCCGGCACGCTCATCAGAAGGTGGCATTCTGCATGCCGTGATGAACGGAGCCCCAGGGCGGCTCCCTTGGTTGCCATCATCTCCTCCCTCAACATTTATGCCAGGGTACCGTCTACTCAGAAAATCATATCTTGGCCCAGCGCCGAGCCCTCGGCTCTGACATTCGGGCTCAGGTTCTATCGAAGTCAGCTCAGGCCACCACCCTCAACCAAGAACCTAAGCGTCCATATATTTTCGCCTGCCTCATCAGTGACGTGCAACCGCCACTCCGTGCCGCTCCAGAACTTTTTACCAGCGTCCCTGAGGAGTTCGCCTGCAATGATAATTGCATGGGCGCGGGCTTCCTCTCGATTGGCAAGGACAGTGCCGTGCTCGTCGTTAAGTTCTTCGTTATCGAAGATGTGGAAGAAATATCGACGCATTCTACGGTTCCTTACATCGAGCTAGGAACGAGCCCACCTAATCTGATCAATCTCATTTCTGAAGCGGGACGCTGCGGAGCGATCAAGCTACAGCGCCAGTTCATCAGCGCCCTCTTTCTAAATCTTAGATTTGCCCGCGCGGGTGGAAATGGCTGTGCTTTGGAGTGGAGTATTCGTCGTTCTTGAATAATATCATTGCTCGCCTAACAGTGTTATATACGCATATGGCATATTTTGCATCTTTGTCCGCCCGAATCCTCAGATCATATCTAGAAAATGTTGCAATTAACATTGAAATTTCTTCGATGAATGTCTTTCTGTGATCTCAAGTTAGTATATCCCGATGACATACCTCAATTATCTTTGCGGAAACTGTAGTCAGAAGAAGGGATTAGGTATCTATACTTTGGTTTGTGTATATTGCATCGTTGCACGAACCTCGACGGTATAATCCAGAAGGTCCTGATAGGACTCCCCTACCCTTTAACAAGCCGGTTCTGAGCTCGAGTTTGGCCATTTCCGGCGGCTCTATAGGCCACCGGCAGGTCAGTCCGGATCGGCAAATCTTACAGGCTCATGAGCGCGTCCATCACGGCAATCCGATAGATTGCGGTAGCAAACCGGCGATCATTGGCAATCGCGTCGGCATCGCCATGCACGCGCTCCAGCATGGTGTCGAGTACCTCCTCCATCATCTCCACATCCACAGGCACGACAACCCCGCACGTCATCGCAAAAGCTTCCGGTGTGCTCAGCCGCATCGCGAGCGAGGTGCCAGGATGAGCCGTCTGCTCCAGATGCTCGTCGACCAGCCAAACCTCGTCCTGGCGCATGAGATCCAGCACCACCAAGCCGGCCGTCTCATGCCGGCGCTCAACCCGCCAGACTGAGAAGCGGGCCCGGAGCAGGGCCTGCAGCATCACGTCCTCATCCGAGCCGGGCGCCGCGGCAGCGTGGCGGACATAGCGGTCCATCCCGCGCGAGCGGCCCGGCGGCGCGGTGTAGAGGGCCAGGTCGTACGCCAACGTCACCTCGTCCAGGCTCTCGGCCACCAGCATCTTGCCGACCGTGAGCCCCAGCCGGCGCGCCTGCTCCATCAGAGCCGAATCCGGCACAAAGCGAAGAGCCTCGTTGTGATGGTGGGTGCTGATCGCGCGCAGATGACGGTAGCGCGTCAGGATCTCGGTCCGACCCATTTCGGCCATGGCGACCTCCCAGGCTCTTGAGCCTGATTGTGGGAGATCGTGGCCATGCCCGTCCAGCCCCATGTTCCTGACCTCCTGTCCACCTGGCTGGCTCCGTTCCGGTCCGGCCTGACCGGGCCAACCCTCCGCCATGCCCTCGTGCTCGTTCTGGGCGCCCTTCTCACTCCGGGGTGCCGCACTGTCACGGCCATGCTCACCGTTGTCGGCCTCGCCCGCACCCGCAGCTTCACGAACTATCACCGCGTGCTCAACCGCAACCAGTGCTCCAGCCGCGAGGTGGCGCGTCGCCTGCTCGGCCTGCGGGTGGCGAGCTTCGTGCCGGCCGGGCCCGTCATTATCGCGCTGGATGACACTCTCGAACGCCGCTGGGGTGGCCGGATCAAGGCGCGAGGCATTTACCGGGATCCGGTCCGCTCCTGTCAGTTGACATTTTGATGTGAGACGTCGGCGTGAGCGTTTCCAAGCACTTAGCTTTGAGCATCTAATTTGAGAATGTGCATTTAAATTGAGAATATGAGGTGCTTTGGACATTTCTTTTGAGACAATCGCCGCCCAACGTTGGCTGCCGATCTAAAAGGGGGCAGCTCGCGATACCAGAGTGCGCACCGCTTGGAACTGGCACGTAGAGTGAGATAATGGGCCGCCCATTTGTCTCACTATTGATGTCCAAACCCACCAGAAACCCGATTTTCTCATCCCAAGATGTCGGCTGACACCTTCCTGCTCTGCTCGCGCGGTCGGCTCCGCCAGTTGGCTGTCGATGGTGTGATGCTCAGCCTGCTGGTCGGAGGAGACCCGGGCGTAGAGGGCGACCTGCGGGGTCTGCGGGGCCGAGACGGCTCTCAGATGCTGAGTTCTCATGGCATGCTCCCTCGGAAATGGTTGTCAGCGGGCTTGATGGTCGGAGTTGGGTGCGCAGGGGCAGGAGACGCTCGAAGGCCCGTTCCAAGACGTCCCGACTGCCCCGTCTGACCTCGGAGCCGACCTCAAGGCGCAGGGGGTTGCGCCTTTTGCAAAGCTTGGCCATTGCGGTCCTTGTCCTTCGCCGTTCTGGTCCGTCCAGAACTAGCTGAAGGCGTTAACGTCAGTCCTGTCGTGCAATGGCGCAGCGTGGCGCGAGTAATCGTATGGACAAAGCTGATCGCAAACTTTGCACCATTGTCTAACACGTCACGGTGCCGCTGGGGGCCAAGATACTCAAAGTCACTCCTAAGGCGGTGGACGTGATGCTGCTGCAACTGGGGGGAGCGCTGCCGAGGGAATTGACCGGCCGGCGACGCTATCGGGCTTGGGGGATTGTGTAGAGTGGGCAGCTATTGGGCTCTTCAGATCGATGACTTTCAGCTCGCCTCAGGCAAAGGCGAGGCTCCCGATGATATCCTCTGCCTCTTCCAGGAGCGAGATCGGCGGGTCCGAAATAGTAACCGCCACGGATCGGAAGACGAAACCCGATATGAATATGCCGTGCCTGTAGGTGTCATGCGCGAGCGACTGGACGTGCTAGGCTTTACCGCCGAGCGCTCCGAGCGTGACTTCCATGAAGAGCTCACCATGCAAATCGAGCGCATGGCGGAAGAACCTGCTGTCTATGACAGCGATCTCCGCGTGTTGTGTGGACTTACCCTCGCAGGCTGGAAAGATGCCCTTTCGACCATGGCTCGGGCTGGGGTGAACTACTGGGACGATGCTGAGCCCTGGACGGACCATCCGATCATTCACCACATCCTTGACCAGGATGACTACACCCTGATGCACTTCAGGTCAGACAGACGGTTTTTTATCCGGGCAGCTCTCGATGCTCTCCCAGACGCAGGCGAGATCATTCTGGATCTCACCGACGTCACGCACGCTGGGTACTATGACGAGGATCAGCCGGTTGCAGCGGATGCGCATGAGGCCATGCTCGCCGCGCACCCTGTCGTTGAGCCGATCGTTATTCTGACCGAAGGAAGCAGCGATACACGGATCATCAAGTCCTCACTCGATGTGATGTACCCGCACCTGGCGGAGCCCTACACATTCCTCGACTTCGAGGAGGTTCGGGCGGAAGGAGGAGCCGAGCATCTCTGCAAGATTGTTCGGGCCTTCGCTGGGGCTCGCCTCCGCACACGGATGGTAGGCCTGTTTGACCATGATACGGCCGGGCACGCTGCTTTGGCCTCCCTCGGCAACATCACTTTGCCGTCGAATATCCGCTTGCTGACTTTGCCAGATGCCGAGGTAGCGCTGGACTACCCCACGGTCGGCCCACAGGGCCTGCAGAGGATGGACGTCAATGGAATGGCAGGCGGGATTGAGCTTTATCTCGGTCCCAGTGCTCTCCACGATGGATCGGGCGAATTCCGCCCCGTCCGATGGACCGGATACAACCGAAAACTCAGCCGCTATCAGGGTGAGGTCGAAGGCAAGCGGGAAATCGTTGAGACCTACATCGAGCATCTTGCCACGTGTGCTTCACCTGAAGACGCGAGGGCGCAGTTTCCGGATATGAATAAGTTGCTGCAGAAGATATTTGCGGTGTTCACTCGCGATTGAACGCAACTGCCGGGGACTCTGGCCGGTGGCGGTATCGGGCCTGGGGAATTGTCTGACCTCTTACTGCGGATTTCAGAGCGCGAGCATGGTGTTTGGCGTCAGCAACACAATCCGCCCGTCCTCCTTGGCGCGCTCTTGGACACCTGTCTTGAAATCGGTGCGCGCGTACAGGATGAAGTAGCGATCTTCTACGCCACGACCGTAGCCGGTTCGTCCAGCATGCTCGATCAGTGTTGCGAGCACATCCGCCCCAACCGCTCCGCGGCGCCACTTGCACTCGCCATATAGCATTGATCCGTCCAGCAAGCGTCCGGCCACGTCGATGTCGTAGTCGGCACCCCAGATTTGACCGATCTCTTGGGCCGGAGAAGGAAGGGACTCTTGCGCGTGGCGGCGGGCGTACCCTCGGCAGATTTCCTCGAACGCGCCGCCCATATACTCGTCCAGCCGCGGTGCCACCTGGTGCCGCCAGATCTCGGGGCCGAAGCCCTGCATCACACTAGACATGTTCGGTCGAACGAACCGGTGCCAAAAGGCAACAAGCGGATCGTCCACGAAGTAACGTGTGTCCCGTGACTTCGGGCTAGCATCGAGGGAGTGCACGGCCCGAACCAGGCGCATGCGCTCGAGCCGCTTCATATAAGGGCTAAGCGAAACGGAATCCTTGATGTCCCTGACACGGCCGCCGATTTCACCGAGTTTGGTGCAGCCGTCTGCAATGGCCGCGAGGATGCTGGCATAGCGTTGCGTCTCCCGAAGTTCCGATTGGAGCAGGACATTCGGTTCGTCTACCAACGCTCCGGCATCGGCGAGCAGTAAGTTGGTGACGTTCTCCTCGAGACTTGCGCTCGAATCGCACAGCCTTAGGTAGAAAGGGATCCCCCCGAAGATGGCATAGGCGAGGATACGATCCTCGGCAGGATAATCCGGGAAGAACCCTGCCGCATCCCGCAGCGGCAACGCCTTGACCTCCAGAGGTAGGGTTTGACGCCCATAGAGTGGGTTCCTCTCGGCCAACAGGTCCTCCATCTGAGCGATCATCGACCCGCAGAGTACCAAGTTCAGCTTGCCCTCGTTGGCGACGACCGCGTCCCAGAACTTTTGGATGATCGATGGCAACGCCTGGTCGCCCTCGACAAGGTAGGGGAATTCGTCCAGGACGACGATCAATCCGGGCATGTCCTCGGCCTTGCGCGCGAGATATGTCAGCATGCCCAGCCAATCGCCGAGACCGTCCAACAGGGGGTCGGCGCCAAGCGAGCGGGCGATTTCGGTCTTAAACCCCTCCAGATTCAGAGTGGGGGTGACCCGCGTCGCCTGATATAGAACGTGCGGACGGTCCGTGGCAGCTTCCTTGAGCAGCGCGGACTTCCCGATCCGGCGCCGTCCATAGACCACCACCAAAGAAGGCCTGGCGAGGGAAAATTCCTTGCGGAGACGGGTTAGCTCTTGGGCGCGACCCACGAACATTAGTGTAATCCAGATTACGGTAAACCAGATTACACTAACTCCGATTGACAAAGCAAGGGGGGACGGACTCAATCCGCGTCAATTCTGGTGGCGTTAGCCGACGGTGAGTATCGTATCACGGACGACGGCCTGAAACTGGTAAAGGGCTCGCCGCCCGGTGGAAGTAAGGAGGTAAGGTGAAGAGGAAAACCCTCAATATAGACGCCTTAGTCGCGGTCATGTTGAGGGTTTTCGCGGTAGGGCGTCAGTCAGCAACTATGCCGTAAGCCCCATTAAGGGGCAGCGATAGCCCGCACGGACGGTTGTCGTCTTGCTCACGACAAGATCGTGATTTCGGTTGACGACGATCTCAATCGGTTGGCCGTCATCGAGATTGCCCACCAGGCGCGTGCCCTGCCGATTCAACGTTCCCTTGATTTTGCAAAGCTGGGTGTTCGTGGACCAAGTCTCGGCCTCGAACTCAACAGAGTACGTCTTGCCGCCCTTGTTGGGCTCGATCAACCACGAGCAATTGACCTGCTTTGGGCAGGCCCCCAGTTTGCTGGCATAGTCGCCAACAAAATAATCTCGCGCTAGAGCCGGCGAGGCGGCAAGGGTGAAGGCGGCCAGAGCGAGGCCAATCTTCAATGTCATGTTCGGTGTATCCTTCGTGCGTTCTTGCTCGGCCACTTGGACTGCAAGGAGCCTGAGGCAGGACACCCCTTGAGCCTAAACTTGGCTTGATGTGAAGACGACAAAGACCGAAACTTGCAAGGGCTCCACAGCCTAGGAACCGGAGGCAGGAGGAGGGATGATGGTTGAGGACGTGATTATCTCGGACCCCGAAATCCTGTGGGGCATGCCGGTCATCAAGGGAACCCGCGTCCCGGTCTATGATCTGGCCGCGTCTGTGAAGGCAGGGATCCCGCGCGATCGCATATTGGCGGCTTACCCGACTATCCAGGAACACCATCTGGATCTGGCTGTCGCTTACGCAGAGGCCAATCCGCTGGAAAAAGCTGTGACTCGGGCGCCCCGAGGAGAGGATCCAAGGCGGGTACTGTCGACGGATGAGACGCCCGCCGATATCAGAGCCCTCCTTGGTGATGACATCGCAACTCTGGGGAAGTCCGGGCGTATTCCAAGGAAGACCAAATGACACCCGAAATACAGGAACTCATCGCGGCCGGCGATGTACGAGAGCAGGTGGTAGAGGAGCGTCACAAAGCCGGAACGATCATCGCAGTGCGGATCGGGGACGACTACGGGTACCCAGCCTGCCAGTTCGGGCCGGATGGAATGGTCCCGGGTCTTTCCAATGCCTTGGCCGCTATGCCGATGCGAGCCGACTGGATGCGGCTGGAGTGGCTTTTGGTGCCGGATGCCGCGTTGGATGGGAGTTCCCCACTTGAGGCCCTTAGGGCTGGACGCATCGACGAGGCATTGGATGTCGCTCGAGGGCAAGGCGCTGAGTGACCGAAAGTGCGATGCGGGCGCAGCACAGAAGCGTTGTCGAGGAAACTGACCGGCCGGCGCCGGTATCAAGCGTGGGGGATCCTTTGATCCTGACCTGTTTGGTCTAGCGGCCAAGCCTGCGTTGCGAGCCGTATCACTCACGTCCCGAGCTGGCTTTCAACCGCTCAACGGAGTCGTCGTCGGTAGAAGCCTTCAAGAGCGCATCCCAGTCGCTAGGAGGATTCCCGGCCCTGAGCATCTTCTTGAACACCTCGTAGGCATCCGTCTTCGAGCCGTAGGCCCGTTTGGTGTCCTCGTCGTTGACCCAGCCGAGAACGATCGTCTTCTTGTCCTCCGCATAGCGGAAGAACAGCCGGAACTGCTGGAGGAACTTCGCCCGGAACCAGTTTTTGTTGTCATCGCCAAGGGTCGATCCCTGCCGAAAATCCGGGTTCGTCGGATCGGCTGGGATCACCTCAAAGGCTGTCTTGAGGAGGGCCGCGTAGAGCTTAGTCGCCTTCTTCGTTTTGTAGTCCTTCGGGTGTTTCTCGCGGACCGCTCGATAGGCGGCCTGGTAAGTCTCAAGCTGGGCGAGGAAGACCGGATGAGCGTAGATCTTCCACCCGGCGATGACGATCGTAGGCTCGCTCACTCGTCATCACCCGCCAGAGGGCCGTCAAGGTCGAGTTCCACATCCGAGAGCTCGCGCAGATCATCGAGGTAGGAGTTCGGCACCGGCCGGATCGCGGCGGTCTTCCGTTCCGTCATATCCTGCTCGATGAAGTCGAGGAACTGCGAAATCACCGGGTCCGTGTGGACCTTGCTCTCTTCCTTCCGGGCGACCTCGATCGTCCCGTCAGACATCCCGCGAAAAACCAAGCGTCCTGTCTTCTTGAGGGCCAGCATCTTCCGAACCTGGGCCGGAACCGTGGTCTGGCCGCGCTCCGTCACGGTCGCTTCGATCTCGAAAACGGCAGACTTGCCCATCTCGACCTCCAAAGCCCCTGAAGTGGGGCCACAATGCATCTGCATTGTACGATGTAATGCATTTGCATTATACGTCAAGAGCCCGTTCTCAGCGGAATGTCAGGCCACAGCCTGATATATGCGACACAAATGTCAGGCTACAGCCTGCTGGTGACGATCAGTCATCGGGCAAATGCTTCGCCATGGCGGGATTCATCACCTCCCGATAATTCCGGAGGGCATGGGCCTCGAGTGTGCTCCATTCCGCCTGCGAAAGCGGCCGACCGAGCATGCTCTCGAATTCCTTCCGGATCAGGTCGACGGTGTCGTCTGGATCGAGGCCCTGTCAGAAAATAGTGCTTGGCTGCTGATGCTGGCCCAAAGACGATGCCAGGTGCCACGCAGCCCGCCGAGGAGGCCTGCGAGATCGTATTGCAGATCTTGGACACCCTCACTGAGCCCGAGAACCTCCTCCATCTTAGGCGGCCGACGGAGACGGCTTTGGAGCAGATCCTGAGCCTTCTCACGGAAATCGTCGATGAAGGGGTCGGCTGGTTGATCCGTGACCGCCTGGTACTGGATTATTGCTGCCGCCACCGCAACGTCAGCTTCCGGTCCCGGCTGCTCAATTTGGAGAGCAAGGGCCTCGATCAGCGCGGCGATCGCCTCTTCCGAGGGCCTGAGCATCCTTTCGAGGCTGGCTTGGACGGCGAGCGAAGTCGGGCTCTCTGGGCGCTCGATGAGATCCCGCACAAGACGCAGTAAATTTTCGTCCATAGCTCTGCCCCTGCATGGTCTGGGTCGCGGAGAGTAGCTCACAAGTCTCATGAATAGTCGACGTCCCGACCGAAATCAGGAGGACGATCGAGTTCGAGATCCTGCAGGGGAGCTGACGCCAAGAGAGCCTTCAACCCTTGTCCTGGGGAGAGGATCTCCGGCTCTATCAGAAGCACGCTACCAAACCGACGCTCAATCTCAGCAGCCGCGAGCTCTGACGCCTCAACAGTTATGCGGTTAGGATCAGTCCCGCCTCTGATCCAGACGCCTGGCACCTCCCGAACGTAGTCCTCTGCTGTGAATGGGCTCGCCTGAGCTTCCCGCCGCGTGGCGACAACGTAGGTGGCCATTGGCGAACCTCCTTATTCTCAAAAAGGAACATATATGGAACACGAAATTTGAGCGCTAGGTCAAGCATCGACTCACAAAAGAGGACTTGATTGTTGAAAAAGGAAGGGCGCTCGATAATTCAGACTCAAAACCTCACGCGCGTTGATACGACGTTGCTACCACAGTAGGAACTCTTATGCGTCTCGTCGTTGCCTTGGATCTTGAGGGAACACTGATCTCAAACGCTGTCAGCGCCTTCCCGCGCCCCGGCTTGAAGCGGTTTGTTGAGAATACCCTCAAGGTGGCGGACCGGGTGGTGATGTTCACAACCGTTCGTGAGGAGCGGGCCCGTGAGCTGCTGCAGCTGATCGAGAATGAAGGCTACCTGCCCGCAGGCTTCGCCGCTGCCGTGGAATTCGTGCCGGGCCGGTTGAGGGGCTTGATCGAGTAATCGCGTTCTTTCCCTCGCCGGACGAGGCGTGGGAGTGGCTCGTCACGCCTTATCGATACACCAAAGACAGATGCCGATTGGGCCTTCTCGCCAAATCGAGCCGTTCCGGGTGCGGGTTGGCCTCAGGATCGAAATTGGCAGCGGCCAGCATGGCCATGATCCGTTCCCCCTTCCTCAGCCTGATCCCGCCGAGTTCGACGTCCCGTCGGACGAACCGGGGCTTCGTGAACTGCACAGGCGAGACGAAGCGCAGGAACTCCTCGATGGCCAGACCCGCACGGCTCCAATCCTCCTCGATCCAATCGCGCAATCCGGGAGTCCTGAGGAGTTCATGGACCGTTCCGCTGACCAGATGCGTGGTGGTTTCCGATCCGACCCCCAACAGCAGGAAGACCATCGCTACCATTTCTTGGTCACTGATCTGGCCGCCTTCCGTTTCGACACGGAGAGCATGAGGTTTTGTGGGGCAACTCTGAGCCTTGAGGGCAGCCGTCATTGATGGGCAGGCAAGCGCGTTGAGATGGCGGGCTCCTAAAACTGATTCACAAGTCGGTGCCCCACAGATGCTTATGCTCCCCAAGCAGACGAAGGGCTCCTGCGATCAAGACAATGGCAGTCGGTTTCACGAGCATCTCCCAGGTAATGCGCGTCCCGACCTTCACTACGTCGGTTACGAAATCCACCACCAAGTAGACCAGGACCATCTGGATCAAGGTGATCTTGATTTCTCCGAGACCCTCAATGTGCATCCACAGCGGTGCCTTGGCTCGAACGCTATTGGGAAGGTTAAAGGCAAAGCCGAAGGTGATCGCATAGGCGAACACAATCAGGACGAGGCCAAACAGGAACGCATCCGTGGCTTGCATCACTGTGGCAATGACCGATGTTTCGGTGGCGGCGCTCGGCTCAACAACCATCTCCAGGGCATATACCAATTTCAGGCAGCCCTCGAAAAACATCAGCATGGCCCCGAGTGCAGCCCCGAGAGCAGCGACGAGGGTGACCCAGCGCAGGGACAGGATGAAGTGGAGCATCTGATGAGAGAGCCCTCAGCCAGTATCGTGGTCTCGGTACAGTTTTAACATATTAGCCAGAAACCACGCGCCACCTTAGTCGAGACGATTGCAGCAGCCGCTCGACCTTGTGCTCCTGCCGATCCATCGGACCCTCGGTGCCGCTCTGGAGTGGATTGTGCTGCGGGTTGGATGAGGTGTCCAGCCTGCGTCCACTGATAGACAGCTTCAGACTGTCAAGCTTAGTACAGGATGAGGCGGGTGCGGACGGTCGCGGGAGAGACAGCCTTGGTGGTATAACACAATTCCACGCTCGTTTCGGCTTTCGGCTTGCGAAGGAGCAATCGGCCATGCCTCTCCAGACCCGCCTGACCATTGCACTTGGGATCGAGCACCCAATCTTGCTCGCCCCAATGGACCTTGCGGCCTCTGGTCAACTTGCTGCTGCGGTCAGTCACGCCGGCGGGCTCGGTCTGATTGGTGGCGGCTATGGCAATGCCGAGTGGCTGGAGCAGGAGTTTGCAGCAGCGGGCAACGTCAAGGTCGGCTGCGGATTCATCACCTGGAGTTTGGCGAGCAAGCCCGAACTACTCGACTTGGTTCTCCGACACCATCCTGTTGCTGTCATGCTCTCCTTTGGTGATCCAGGCCCAGTCGCGCCCAGGATCAAGGATTCGGGGGCTAAGCTCATCTGTCAGGTTCAATCCCTCGCCCAAGCGAGGGAGGCTGCCGCCGCAGGGGCTGACATCCTCGTAACCCAAGGCACTGAAGCTGGGGGACATGGAGTGACCCGCACGACCCTGACCTTGATTCCCGAGATCGTCGATGCGGTCCCTGATGTTCTAGTAGTGGCCGCAGGCGGAATTGCCGATGGTCGTGGGCTCGCGGCTGCGCTGATGCTGGGGGCTGACGGGGTGCTGATGGGCACCCGCTTCTATGCCTCACAGGAGGCCCATGGGCATCCCGAGGCCAAGCAACGGATCATCAAGGCCGGTGGGGACGACACGCTCCGCAGCGTCGTGTTTGACATCTCCCGGCGTAACATCTGGCCTCAGCCCTATACGGGCCGGGTGATCCGCAATGCTCATGCCGAGCGATGGTATGGCCGCGAGACGGAACTACTGGAACACCAAGAGGAGGCCAACCGCTACACTGAGGCCCGCGAGCGGGGTGACTTTGACGTGGCGGCGGTGATTGCCGGGGAGGCAGTTGCCCTGATCCATGACGCGCCGCCTGCCACCGAGATCGTGGACCGGATCATTCTTGAGGCCGAAGCTCGGCTCGCGCGAGGAACACGCTTGATCGTAAGCTGATGCCACAGGCGAATCCGTTTATGTCACCTGTGTGGGGCAGGCAGTGCAGAGGGACACTATGCAGATAGGCGAGTCCTTCACCGTGCGAACGAGCAACCCGGCTCATTCATATTGCTCGTTGGCCAGAACTTCCCGAACTGCTTGCTCAATCTGGTTGACCCAAGCTGGATTCGAGACAGGAAGTAGGCGGGCGAGGTCGCCTCCCGAGGCACTGGCGGACCGTACCTGTGACGCCGCAGAGCGTGCCTGTGGTATGTCGCCGAGCAGCGTGCAGCACAGAACAACGATTTTGAGGGCAGGAACCCAGTGCGGGCGCAGGGACAGGGCTCGGCGTGCGGTGCTCAGTCCAGCTTCAGGATTCCCAGAAAAGACGTAGGCCACGGACAACAGAAACAGCCACGTGAAGTTCTGCGGATCAAAGGGGGAGAGCCGTAGCCCATGCTCCAGGGGTTCAATCGCGTCTTGTGAGCGACCAGCATGGAGGTAGGCTGCTCCGAGGATCAGGTGCCCAAGGGCGAAACTGGGACTAAGGCTGAGAGCCCGTCGCGCAGCTTGGAGGGCAGTCTCGCACTCGCCGCCAAACAGATGGGTGACCGCGACGGCATAGTGCGAGTACGGGTTCTTCTCATCAAGTTGCACAGCCTTCAAACCGGCTTCCATCCCGCTTTGCAGACTGGCCTCCGGATCAGTTCCCCAGCCGTAAGCGGCAAGACCAGCCTCGACCCGCGCCAACCAGATGTATCCATTTGCGGAGTTAGGCTCGATCTCAATCGCTTTCAGGAAAAGCTCGCGAGCGCGGCGGTGCGACTCGGGCCTGATCTTGTGGAACTCCCACATGCCCCGGCGGACGAGATCCCAGACGGTGAGGCTCTGCGGGCGCTCCGCGCCATGCTGTCCTTCCTTCTTGAGGAGTTCGGGTTCAATGGCTCCCGCGACCTCCTCAGCGATTTCGTCCTGGAGTACAAGGATATCGCCAACATCGCGGTCATACCGCTCTGTCCAAATGGAGCCGCCGGTTTCCGCCTCCGTGAGTTGGGCCGAGATGCGGACATGAGAGCCGCTTCGGCGCACACTGCCGCTGAGGATGTAACGGACGCCCAATCGTCGAGCGACTTGCTCCGTCTCGATGGCTTTGCCCTTAAAGACGAAGGATGAACTGCGAGCGGTGACGAAGAGCCAGCGGGCTTTGGCGAGGGCCGTGATGATGTCGTCCGTGATCCCGTCAGCGAAATACTCTTGTTCCGGATCGCCACTCAGGTTTGTAAATGAAAGAACGGCAATAGACGGCTTGTCGGTATGATTGACATTAGGTCGGGCGGCATTTGGTTCGTGTGGGGAGAGGTCTCTAGTCCTGAGAGCATAGACGTGGACTGGCCGGGCAATATTCTTGAGGCGCTGCTCGCCCCGATCCTCGAACGGCAATGACAGCTTGCCTTCAAGCTCGTCGAACACCTTGCCCGAAATGCAGAGACCTCCAGGGTCAGCGATGCTCTCCAGGCGAGCAGCGACGTTCACGCTGTCTCCAAGGATGTCGCCATCCTTGGTAATGACAACATCGCCCAGGTTGATGCCCATCCGCAGTTGGATACCGTCCTCTTCGGGCTGGTGCTCGGCCCACTCGGCGATACGAGCTTGAGCCTCCACTGCACATAGAACAGCTTCGACTGGGCTGGCGAACTCCAAGAGCGCGCCGTCGCCCATGGTCTTCACAATGCGCCCTCGATGCCGCGAGGCGGCGGGTTCGATTATCTCCGACATCGTTGTTCGGATAGCGGAGAGTGTCCCTGCCTCATCCGCCTCCATCCGCCCCGACGCACCCACCACGTCAGCCGCCAGAATGGCTGCCAGCCGCCGCTCGACCTTGTGCTCCTGCCGATCCATGGGACCCTCGGTGCAGTTCTAGCGGAGATTCTGAAGCGGGCGGGGCAGGGTGTCCAGTCTCGACTGATTAACTACCAAGCGTTGCCGAGACCATCATGCGGTAGAGGAACAGGTCAAGCTCACCAGCGTTGCCTTTGATCTTGTCGAAGGCGCTCCTCATGCGTGACCATTCTCTCACACCGCCGTGTCCCTTTTCTTATTGGTCCTTACCTTAGGAGCTTGCCAGACGGACACCGGGACCGGGTTCGCCACCGGAGCGGCAGGCGGTGCCGTCGTCGGGGCAGTCGTGGGCGGTCCCGTTGGCGCGGCTGTCGGCGGCATCGCTGGTGCGGCGGTTGGTGGCATCCTGACTGCTGAGGAGACGAGGCGGGTACGCACCTATGTGGCCACGCAACGGAGCCCCTCGATCCGGGTCGCCGAACCGGTGACAGTGGGGCAGCCCGCGCCACCGAGCGCACGACTTTCTCCGCTTCCAGCCAGCGTTAGCCTTCGAAATCGACGTTGGTGCGTAATTCGGCCTGAGGTGTCGCGCGAAGATCGGGGTGAGGTATAGAGGCGGTCGTCGGAATCCGAGAGCTGCATGCCCTACAAGGTCAATCAAGAGCGCCGCCACAGAATCCCAAAGGCCCGCTACCGCGTGAAGAATTGGCGCGACTACGATGCGGCCCTGCGTCGGCGCGGCGACCTGACGGTGTGGGTGACGGCTGAAGCAATTGAGGCATGGACGCCGGCAAACACGGGCCGGCGTGGTCGACCCCAGCGATACTCTGAGATGGTCGTCGAAACGGGTCTAATGATGCGGCTGGCGTTTGGCCGGCCCTGGCGCCAGACCGAAGGCATGCTGGCCTCGATCCTGCGTCTGCTCGGCTTGGACCTCCCGGTTCCGGATCACACCACCTTCTCGCGCCGCAGCGTCGACCTGACTGTCGCCAAGGCGGTGAGAACAGCAACCGGTCCAGTGAATGTGGTGATCGACTCCACCGGCCTGAAGGTATTTGGTGCCGGCGAATGGCAGCGCGAGAAGCATGGCGGTAAAGGACACCGGACCTGGCGCAAGTTGCACCTTGCTGTTGATCCCGACACCGGCGAGATCCTTGCCTCAGAGCTGACCACCACGGAAGACGGCGATGCCTCACAGGTCGGTCCACTGCTCAATCAGATCTCAGGCCCGATCGCTTCGGTCACAGCCGACGGCGCGTACGATGGCGATCCCGTCTACCGCACCATCGCCGAGCGGGAGCCTGCCGCTGCGGTGATCATTCCACCGCGATCAACAGCAGTGCCGAGCGACACGGCCGAGACGGCGCCTACGCCGCGGGATCGGCACCTCCGGATGATCCAAGTGCGTGGTCGGCGCGGCTGGCAAAAGGCGATTAACTACGGCCGTCGGTCCTTGGGCGAGGTGGCGATGATGCGCTACAAGACCGTGATCGGGCGCCGCCTCCACGCCCGAACTCTGCCAATGCAAAGGGCCGAAGCCGCGGCCGGCTGCAAGGTCATCAACATCATGACCCGCCTTGGCATGCCGGTATCACAGCGCATCACCTGAGCCCCGCCGCAGGCACGGGAGCGGTCTACCTCTGAATTACGCACCAAAGTCCATCGCCACATGCACCGTCTCGTCCGGCGTCACACCCATCGTGCGATAGGCGTAATCGAAGAGTTGCCGCGACGGCTTGTAGGCTCGAGCCTGTTCGGCGGTGATGACGTAGTCGAAGGGCACCCCGATGCGCGCCACGGTCGGCGTGATCAGATCATCGTCGGAGTTTGTGACGATCGCGAGCTTGTAACGCTCGCGCAGTCGCCGCAGGACATCCGGAACCTCGGGATGCGGGCCCATTGTCATGGGTGAGGATGCAATACGCTCGATCTCATCTACGCTCGGGGCCAAGCCATGTTCGCCGAAGGCAGCAGCAAAGCCGATGCGCAGGATGTCCTTGTAGAGGCGGTGCGGCCTCTCCGCCGTGAGGCGTCGCCCCTGCGCGGAGAAGCTGTCGAGGATCGCGGATGCGCTCCCGCCGGTCGCATCGTGTGCCGTCAGGGTCGCGCCGATCTCGCACAGAAGAACCTCGTACCACTGCACGAGCGTACCATAGCAGTCGAAGGTGATGACCTTCGGCGCAGGATCGAGCTTGAACATCGAGGTATTGGATTCGGGCATCACGAGTGCCTCGGGCGAGTGGATCGTGGGAAAGGCTGCTTCGCCGGCATGAACGGCTCGATCACCACCCACTGTGCGTCTGAAAGCCAAAACACATCCACCATCGCCACCTCCAAGGTACCAGCCACGGCAGCGGATCACGAAGCCGCAGCCGCGGCAATGCTTTGGTTCGATTCAGACCCTAGCTCCTCTTGGGGATGAGCCTCGATGCGAGTCATGCAACCTTGCCTCAGGTTGCCACTGGACATGCCCCTACCATAGAACGGGGTGCCGGGATCCATGGTGAAAAAGACGACGTCCGTCGGTGCCAGCCCCGACAGGCGGCACTGTCTTCACGCGGACGCCGCAGGTGGCTGGTGCGCGCGCCCACTGCCACTGCCGTTGCCGGCGCGATTCCGTGGTAACCGTACCCATCTTGTATAGCCCGGCGAGGCTAATTCGCCTCTGCGGGCGCTGATGGATCTGCTGCCGAGGCCGCACAAGGTCGGCATCATGCCTTGACGCCTCGGGCTTCGGCCTTGCGCGTGCCGGCGTGCAGTTGCCGATTGCCCCAACTCTGGAGCGCCTGTTGCCTGATGCTGGTGATCCTTCATGCGCCTTCAGCCCTGCCGAACAGGAACTCGTAGGATCCACACGAGTGATAGAAGTCCTCACCCTCGCCCATGAACGCACGGTCGAACCTGAGGATCAGGTAGTTGCAGCGCCCTTGCACACCATCCGCCCCGGTCGACAACAGCAGGTTGGAGAAACTGTGATGTTTGGCCAGGGTATCGACTGCATCCTGCCGGCGCTTGACGAACTCGGTGCTACTCATGACGCTGGGCTGCTCGCGACCGGACGAGGAATAGTCAATAAACACTTCAGTCGGGAGACAGTCTTCCATGGCTGTCCAATCCCGCTCGTCGAAGGCGCGGAAGAAACGGCAGAGGACATCGTTGATGGCGATGTGGTCGAGAGCGTCCAAGGATTCCATGCCAGTCATCCTCTATGGCGAAATGAGAGCGATCGGTGCTGGCGTCAGCAACGCAGGCTGAGGTCGCTACTGCCATAGAAGCTCAATCCGGGAAAGTAGCACCCGGAAAGTCCGCAACTGCCGTTTCCAAGTGGTCAGCATACAGGATGACGACCCTGAATATATGGGGCAAAGCCACCAGCACGCGGAGGACACCAGCCATAAGGGAATGAGGCCAGCAAGTGGCCTCAAACCGAGGGCGCATCGTTCGGGCTGACTGATTCATCAATCCGACGAGTTGGCTTCAACCCGATTACTACCCGAGGCCAAGCTCTTTCAGGATTGATGTAATACGAGCCTGCTCCTCCTTGATGAACGTCCCGAACTGGGCGGAGGGCATGTAGAGATCGACCCATTCCCGTTCCTGGAGCAGCTTCTTCCAGGACGCGCTTTGCACCAGCTTGGCGACCGCCGCCTCGAGCGCTTGCTTGTCCTCCGCACTGACATTGGGAGGAGCCATCAGGCCGCGCCAGTTGACGAGCGTTGCATCCACACCCTGTTCCCGGAAGGTCGGAATGTCGATGCCGGGCAGGCGCTCCGGCGATGAGATGCCAATGGGCCTGAGCTTGCCTACCTTGAACTGGCTCGCGACCTCGTTGAGGCCACCGGTTGCAACGGTGATCTTGCCGTTCATCACTAGCGGAAGCATCTCGCCGCCGGTCCCGACGGGAATGTAGTTCATCTTCTTGACGTCACCACCGCCCGCCTTGGCGACCAGGCCGCACAGTACGTGGTCGGGCGAGCCATGCGCAAAGCCACCCCAGGTGACCGATCCGGGGTCCTGCTTGAACTTGTTGACCAGATCCGTGACGGTCTTGATGGGCGATTCAGCGGCCACGAACAGCGGCTGGTACTCGCCCTGGAGGCGGGCGAGCGGCGTCGTCTGCTCAAGGGTCACCGGTGACTTGTTGATGACCGGCGCGCCCACGAGACCGAAGCCGGCCACCATCAACGACGGGTCACGATCCTTCGAGTTGATGAACTGGGCCAGGCCGATGGTGCCGCCGGCGCCGGGCACGTTCTGGACCTGCACGCTGGTCGCGATTTTTTCCTTCATCAGCACATCCTGCACCGCTCGGGCGAGCTGATCGTATCCGCCTCCGGGACCGGCAGGAGCGATGATCTTGAGGCTCTTGAGCTCTTGCGCCCATGCCGGCAACGCCGGCAGGAAACTGGCTGAGGCTGCGGCAAGCAGGGCTTTGCTGAAACTGCGGCGATCCAACGTCATTTTCTGTCTCCCATGGTTCTTCTTCTACATGTCAAGTTGGTTGGTCACGGGTCGCACCTGAGGCTCAATCGGTCACTGACACCTGACGAAACGCTTCGCGGTGGCAGCCTCGGAGCTTGTCCCGGACCTGCCGTTCGGAGAACGGCAGGCCGCGAACCGAAAGATCACGGGTGATCTTTCCGACGATGTCCTCATCGCCGTCGACCTCGAAGTCGGCCCGGTGGACCTCAGTGGCATAGGAGGAAAGGTCGGCGTTCGACAAGCCAAGGAGGCGCCCGGCCCAAAGGCCGGCGAGAACGTTCCGACGCGCGATCACGCTGTCACGGGTGTCATTGTCGAGACACCAGGATGACGAGCTCTCATTGGAAGTCTTTGTGCCTCTCACATTCATCGAAGCTCTCCGTCAAAGGTTCGGCAGCCGGCCTGTGGGATCTGGCGACCGTCATTGTCATGACACGAGCCTGTAGACTCCTCACCTGACATGAACCTGACAAAAGCAACGGGATCTTGCAGGTGAGCCATGCATGGACGCAGTCTTTCCAGGCTTGCTTCCAGCGACAGGGCACATATGTCGTAGCTTCAGGACAGGCGACGGTCCGGTCTGATCATGGGCCTTCGATGACCGCTTGGAGCTCGTGATCCAGCAAGAGAACCCGAAAACCGGGTCATACGTTCAAGGAAGCGCTCGGGCACCCATCCAGATCCAGGATCGTCAGGGGAACCGATGAAACAGACCGACGACGAGGCAGACGAGGCTCTTGCGCATATCAGGCGAACCACGGCCGCCCCAATCCAACGCTTCCTTGACTCGATCGCCGCTGCAAGGTTCGAGGAGACGACAAGCCGTCAGAACGGGTTGGCAAACGGTCCATCAAGGCCCGGCCGCTCGGGCATGGCCAAGGGACCGCACAGGTTCCTGGAAGGCCTTGGCTTTTTCCTGAAGAGAGCCCTCGGCATGAAGTCCCTCGCCCGTATCATCGGCCGCATCCACCTGCGCGGATAGATCCGTGCAGGGATCAGGGCGCAGTGGACGGCTTCACCGCTTGATCGCGCCTCCTTCGAAGACGGATCCGGCTCAACCATCGGAAGGGTCCTGCCAATCCTGCTTGATACCGGCATCCTTCCTGCCAAGGCCGCCGGGAAGTTAGTCAGGTTGCTGTCAGTTTCATCCCATAGGTCGTTCCCTGCGACTGCATAAGGCAGCCGGAGAGAACCTTAGCCATCCTGGGAGGATAACCCATGATCCACTTCAGCCCGAGACTGTCACAGGCATCGAACGTTGCCGCGACGGCCCTGTTCGCCACCTCGACCTCTGCCCAATCCGAGCCGGAACTCCTGGCCCTGGCAGCGCCGGGCGACGGACCCGCAGCCTTTCCGAAGGCAGAGAAGGCCTGGGTCCGCGGGGTTCTCTTCCTTTCCATCGGCTTGGCGCGGTCCTGATTGCCAGCAATCTACGCGCGTACTCGCGCCTGTGCTGGTCTCATGATGCCAGGGAGATCCCCATGTCAGACGTACAACAGATAACAATGCCCAGAGCACGGCCCCGCATGCACATCGACATCGCGGGCCTCGCCATCGCTCTTATCCTGCTAGCCCTGGCCGGCCTGGTCTGGTGGGACATGACCAAGCTCCAGCTTCTGTCCCCCTATGACGTCGGCCCGAAAGCCATGCCCGTGATCGTCTCGGCCGGTCTCGCCCTTCTGGCGATCGGCAACGGGATCAGTGCCTTCCGGGGTGACCTCCCCGCCCGCGAGAGCCTCGATTGGAGACCGATCATCCTGATCCTCGGTGGCCTCGCCTGCCTGATCGCACTCATCGCCCTCGGAGGCGGCTTCATGATCGGGACCGCCATCCTGTTCGCGACGACGTCGGCAGCCTTCGGACGCCGCGCATTCCTGGTGGACCTCCTGATCGGCGCCGTGATCGCCGTCTTCATCTATGTGCTCTTCGCCAAGCTCCTGACCCTGTCCCTGCCGGCCGGGCCGCTTGAACTTCTGTTGTGAGGCCTGCCATGGAAGCCTTCATGTCCCTTGCCCACGGTCTGTCCGTGGCGATCCAGCCGATGAGCCTGCTCTTCGCCCTCATCGGCGTCCTTCTCGGCACCGCCGTCGGCGTTCTCCCGGGCATCGGCCCGGCGCTCACCGTGGCGCTGCTTCTGCCGGTCACCTTCAAGCTCGATCCCACGGGCTCGATCATCATGTTCGCCGGCATCTATTATGGCGGCATGTATGGCGGCTCGACCACCGCCATCCTGATCAACACGCCGGGCGAGAGCGCCTCCATGGCGACCGCGCTCGAAGGCAATCTGATGGCCAAGGCGGGCCGTGGCGGCCCGGCGCTTGCGACCTCCGCCATCGGCTCCTTCGTCGCCGGCACCATCGCGACATTGGGCCTGACCTTCCTGGCGCCCTACCTCGTCGACATCGCCGTGAGCTTCGGCCCCGAGGATTACTTCGCCCTCATGTGCGTGGCTTTCGTCACGGTTTCGGCCACCTTCGGCGATTCACCGGTGCGCGGCCTCACCAGCCTGTTCATCGGTTTGCTGCTCGGCCTCGTCGGCATCGACATTCTCTCCGGCCAGTCGCGCCTGAGCTTCGGCATTCCGGAACTCTACGACAACGTCGAGGTCACAACCCTGGCCGTCGGTCTCTTCGCGGTCGGCGAGGCGCTCTACGTCGCCTCGCGTCGGCACATCCACGAGGAGAAGCTCGAGCCTGTCCGCGGTTCACTCTGGATGACCAAGGAAGACTGGAAGCGGTCGTGGAAGCCCTGGCTGCGTGGCACCGCTTTCGGTTTCCCCATCGGTGCCCTTCCGGCGGGCGGCGCCGAGATTCCGACCTTCCTGTCCTACGCCACCGAGAAGCGGCTGACGAAGCATCCGGAGGAGTTCGGCAAGGGCGCCATCGAGGGCGTCGCCGGTCCGGAAGCCGCCAACAACGCCTCGGCGGCCGGCACCCTCGTGCCCCTGCTGACGCTCGGCCTGCCGACCTCCGCCACCGCTGCCATGATGCTGGCCGGCTTCCAGCAGTACGGCCTCAACCCAGGTCCGCTGCTGTTCGCCGAAAAGCCGGACCTGGTGTGGGGCCTGATCGCCAGCCTGTTCATCGCCAATGTCATGCTACTGGTGCTGAACCTGCCGCTGGTCGGCCTATGGGTCCGCCTCCTGAAGATCCCGCAGCCCTGGCTCTATGCCGGCATCCTGGTCTTCGCCACCATGGGAACAATCGCGGCCAATCCCTCTCCGGTGGAGCTCGTCATGCTCACGATCTTCGGCGTGCTCGGCTTCCTGATGCGCCGCTTCGACTTCCCCATCGCTCCGGTGGTGGTCGGCCTCATCCTGGGTCCCGTGGCCGAGAGCCAACTCAGGCGTGCGCTGTCGATCAGCCTCGGCGACCCCGCGGTGCTCTTCCAGAGCCCGATTTCGGCAACGCTCCTCGTCATCGCGCTGATCGCCCTCGTGGCTCCCTTCGTCCTCAAGGGACTCGGGCGCTTCAAGGCGGTCGAGGATTGATGTGAAAGTCGCCCCGGCCCCGCTACGGAGCCGGGGATGCCACGTCGGCCGTGTCACGATCGGAGCCATCCGCCGCTCCAACGAGATGCGGAGGGCCTCTCCGTCGAGGATATGATGCCAACGGTCCGTGAATGGGGCCGCTCCCGCGACAGCGGCGAGCCGGTGACGGTCACAGAAGCTGGTCTCGCCTTCGCAACGATCGACAGCGGTACCTGACCACGTCCCGTTTCGTCGATTTGGTGAGACCTCCCGGAAGCAATTTACGGCACGTTGCCTGCGCTCTGGGTCGAACGGCGCCATTCACCCAGGAGACGCTGGCGCTTGGCGCGGTCCTGGACAGCCAGCAGTTCCGGCCCGACGGTGATCGGCCGCAGAAGCCCGGATGTGCTCAACCAAAGCGGTCCGTCCACCTCCTCGGGAAGCGTTCCCTCGAAGCTGAAGAAGAACGAGGCTTCACGGCTCTTCTTCTGGCCCCGCTCGGAGAGCAGGTAATCCAGGAACCGAAAGGCAGTGGCCGTGTTCCGCGACGAGCGCGGGATGAAGGCCGCTCGGCTGAGGACGACGGTGTAGTCCCGGGGGATGACGATCCCTATGCGCGCTCCGCGTCGTTGGGCGCCAACGGCATAGGATCCGATCAGGTTGTAACCGATGGCCAGGCGCCCGCTGGAAAGTTCAGCCAGGAGATCGCCGCTGCAACACCTCACGACCAGGCCGGCCCGTCCGAATGCCTCGAGTAGGCGCCCGAATATGGCCGTTCCTCGCGCGTCATAGGAGGCAAAGAGGTAGCCGATCCCCGACTGGGCAATATCGTAGGATCCGATCCTGCCGTCGTATTTTTCCGGCTTGGACCGCAGGAGGTCGAGAAGTTCCGCCCGTGTGCGCGGGACGTCCTCCGGAGGAACGAGATCACGGTTGAACACGATGACGGCCGGTTCGAACGTGAAGCCGAAGATCTCGTCGCGCCAGCGTGTCCAGGATGGGAGCTGAAGGGTCAAGGGGGACCGATAGCTCGTGCCGCAGCCGTCATTGACCAGTTTGACCAGTTGGTCGACTGACGACGAGAGGACCAGATCCATAGTCCCTTTCTTCTCATTGCATTCCCTTGCCGCCCCGTCGAACAGATCGTTGGTCACGTACTCACTGTATTCGATCGTCACATTCGGTGCGAGAACCTGGAAGTCCCGGATCAAGGGTTCCATGGCGGCAATGTCGGTCGCGCCATGAACGGACAGGACTGTCACCTGAACACCTGAAGCAGGGAATACGATCTTCTCGGCTGCCTTCACCGTGTGGACGGTAAACCCGGCCACAAAACCGGCGATGGCCATCACCGCCTTGAATGCCCTGATCACGATGCATCTCCGCCATCGATCGGCACGGGCGCCTCATGGTGTCTCTTGAAGCGCATGATGACCGCGAACCCATCATCGGAACGCTCGCGGAAGCGGAACTCGCCTCCATGCGCCCGAACGACATCACCTGCGATCGAGAGGCCCAAGCCGGAGCCGCCCGCACTTTCCGTGTGGAATGGTTCCCGCACCCGCTGCCATTCCGAGACCGGGATCCCCGGCCCGTCGTCGACGACTTCGATGACGGCGGCATCCCCATCCGCAAGAACCCGGACTTCCAGACGCGACTCGGCGCCGTGCTTCAGGGCATTGTGGATCAGGTTCGACAACGCTTCACGCAAGCTGACCGCGTCCCCCTTGATGTACACCGGTTGCTGCGGATCGCTGAAGGAGATGTCCACGTCGCGGTCGAGCGAGAGCGGCACGGCGCTGATCAGGGTCTGTCGGACCAGGGCAACCAGGTCGACGGTGTCGAACTCCGCGACCTCAGCCCGATGAATGATCATGGCGTGGTTGAGAAGCTGGTTCGTCAGGCGTCCCAGTTCGGCAGTTCGTTCCCTGACCCGGGTTAGTTGCTGCTCCCGCCGCTCCGGCCTGGACTCCTCGGTGAGAAGATCGACTTGGGATGCCAGTCCTGCCAGAGGCGTTCGGATCTGGTGAGCGGCATCGGCAATGAACCGCTGCATCAGGGCGATGCGCCCGGAGAGGCGATCCATGAAGCGGTTGATCGTGGAGACAAGGGTCTGGATCTCACGCGGGATCTCGAGATCGAGCGGTGTCAGATCCTTGGGATCCCGCGACCGCAGTTCGCGCTCCACGCGCGTCAGGGGCGCCAGGGCCCGCCGCACCGCGAACAGGACGGCCATGAAGGCAAGGCCGGTCATGGCAAAAACCAGCAACAGGGCCTTGAGCGTCAGATCCCGTGCCAGACCGATGCGGGCCTCACGGGTTTGCGCAACCACGACCTGCGCCCACCCGGATGTCGCGGGGTCCGAGACGAGACGGCCGACGGTGGCGACCCTGACGGGAAAGCCCCGGTATTCGCCGTCGGAGATCACCGGTTCCCGCGTTTCGGAAAAAGACCGTGCAGGGGTCAGATCGTCGTATCCCGTGAGGACGGCGCCACGTGGGGCGACAACCTTGTAGAAGATGCGATCATCGGCTGACAGGGAGAGTGTCTCGAACGCGGAGAACGGGGGATCGACCGAAACCGTACCCTCTTGGACGTAAATGCTCTCCGCAATCTGGAGGGCGGCTCCGACCAGGAGGCGGTCGTAGGCATCGTCAGCCGCGAGGCGGGCATAGAACCATGCGGCAGTTCCCATTACGACCGATCCGGCCCCGAAGATGATCGCAATGACCAGGATAATGCGGGAGTGGAGGGAGGGGCCCGGTCTGATCATTGGCAGACGATCTGGTATCCAAGCCCCCGCAGCGTCCGGATTTCCGCACCGGACCCCGCGAGTTTCTTTCGCAGGCGGGCGACATACTGTTCCACGGCATTCGGGCTGGGCTCGTCATCGAAGCCGAACAGTTGGTCGACCAACTCGTCCTTGCCGAAGATCCGGCCCGGCCTGGCCGCCAGGATCTCGAGCAGCGTCAGTTCCCGGCGGGTCAGATCGACGGGCGTGTCATTGATCATCACGGCCCGTGAGCCCCGGTCAATCGTCATCTGCCCGCACACCAGTTGATTGGTGGACTCACCGGCACTGCGCCGGAGAAGGGCCCGCGCCCGCGCCTCCAGCTCGCGGTAGTCGAAAGGCTTTACCAGGTAATCGTCCGCCCCGAGATCCAGGGCGTCGACACGGTCGTCGACCTGTGATCGTGCCGTCAGCACGAGGACCGGCGTCTTCGTCTTGCGTTGCCTGAGGCGCTTCAGGATCGTGAAGCCATCAAGGACCGGAAGGTTCACGTCGAGGATCAGCAGGTCGTAGGCCTGGACCTCCAGGACCTCGTCAGCCATGCTCCCGTCCTTCTCCCAGTCGACCGTGTGGCCGATCCGCTCGAACCGGGCAACGATTGCCTCCCCGACGTCCAAGGTATCCTCGACGAGCAGGATGCGCATCCTAGCCTCTTATGAGCATGCAACTGTCAGGTTGGTGACAGGTTCACAGGGTACGCAACTCCCGTGAGGCCGCCAAGAGGCATCCGACTTCGATGCCTCGGGCCTCCGAAAATGCTCTCAGAACGAAGTGTCATGTGCAGGTGTAACAGCGTGACGGGGAATGCAGCCAGTCACGGTTCAACACACCCTTGAGCATGGCGGTCGAGTTGGAGCGGACGCGGTTCAAAGGCGGGCGGCCTGAAGCGACGCCGGAAGGGCCAACACCCTCGGGTGAGGAAACAGACATGTCGAATGCAAGAGCGCTTCGTTCCATTCCGGCGACCTTGATCGCGGGCGACGGTATCGGTCCCGAAATCACGGAAGCCGTCGTCAGCATCCTCGATGCCCTCGGCGCCCCTTTCGAGTGGGATCGGCAGCATGGTGGGATGGCGGCGATCAAGGAAGGCGGTGACCCGCTGCCACCGTCATTGCTCGACAGCATCCGCCGAACCAAGCTGGCGCTCAAGGGTCCGCTGACGACGCCAGTTGGGGGCGGGTTCCGCTCCGTCAATGTCCGCCTGAGGGAGGAGTTCGGCCTCTATGCCAATCTGCGCCCGGCCAAGACCATGGTGCAGGGCGGCCGGTACGAGAACATCGATCTCGTGCTCGTCCGCGAGAACCTCGAAGGACTTTATGTCGGCTTCGAACATTACATCGCCGTCGGCGACGATCCAAAGGCGGTCGCCATCTCGTCCGGGGTCAACACCCGCGCGGAGTCGCGTCGCATCGTAAGGTTCGCGTTCGAATATGCTCTCCGCCACGGACGCAGGAAAGTCACGGTGGTCCACAAGGCCAATGTCCTGAAGGCGCTGACCGGCCTCTTCCTGGAGGCTGGGCGGGAGGTCGCCAAGGAGTATGAGGGGCGCGTGGAGATGGACGAGCGGATCGTCGATGCCTGCGCCATGCAACTCGTCCTCGATCCCTGGCAGTTCGACGTCATCGTCACGACGAACCTGTTCGGTGACATCCTGTCTGATCAGATCGCAGGCCTGATCGGAGGTCTCGGAATGGCTCCCGGCGCGAACATCGGGGAGAACGCCGCGATATTCGAAGCCGTTCACGGATCGGCACCGGACATAGCGGGCCAGGGAGTTGCTAATCCTCTTGCCCTGCTGCTTGCAGCAGCCCTGATGCTGGATCACGTCGCGTTGGCCGACGAAGCCACCCGTCTCCGCGCCGCCGTGTCACGGACGCTCCAGGATAATGTGCGTACGCGAGACCTTGGCGGCGTGGCCTCAACAAAGGACTTCACCTCGGCCATCGTCGCCAGGCTTGGCGACCAAAGAACGTAATCACCCGGATCGGCTCAGCCTATCGTGAGTCCGGCCCATCCAAACAGCACAAGGAGAGTTGCTTACCATGACCAAGGGATCGGACCTTCTGGTTGCGGCGCTGGAGAACGAGGGTGTCGACCGCATCTTCGGCATCCCAGGAGAGGAGAACCTCGACGTGGTCGAGTCGCTCCGCGGGTCCTCCATCCAGCTTGTTCTCACGCGGCACGAGCAGGCGGCCGCGTTCATGGCCGCGACCCACGGACGGCTGACGGGCCGTCCCGGCGTCTGCATCTCGACCCTCGGGCCCGGCGCCCTGAACTTCTCGACGGGCGCGGCCTATGCGCATCTCGGCGCCATGCCGATGGTGATGATCACGGGACAGAAGGCGATCAAGACGGCCCGCCAGGCCCGGTTCCAGATCGTCGACGTCATCGCCTCGATGAAGCCGCTCACCAAGATGACGCGGCAGATCGTCAGCGCGGCCAGCATCCCCACCATCGTCCGCGACGCTTTCCGTGTCGCAATGGAGGAACGGCCAGGTCCCGTGCATATCGAGCTGCCGGAGGACGTGGCAGCCGATGAGGTCGAACCTGCCAGCGCGCCGATCGTGCCGGTTCATCCGATCGAGCGTCCGGTGGCCCATCCGGCAGCGCTGGACCGGGCCGCCGAGATGATCGTGGCAGCCAAGCGCCCGCTGATCATGATCGGCGCCGGCGGCAACCGTCCTCAGCTCGTCGATCCCTTGTCCAGCTTCGTACGCCGTACCCGCCTGCCGTTCTTCAACACGCAGATGGGCAAGGGCGCCGTCACCGGTGGCTCGAACCTTTACGTCGGCACGGCCGCACTCTCGGAGCGGGACTACGTCCACCGCGCGATCGACCGGGCCGACCTGATCATCGCGATTGGGCACGACACGGTGGAGAAGCCGCCGTTCATCATGGGATCGGGCGGACCCAAGGTCATCCACATTGGCTTCACCTCGGCCAACGTCGAGCAGGTGTTCTTCCCCCATGCGGAGGTGGTGGGCGACATCGGCGCGAGCCTTGCGCTGCTGGCCGACCGTCTCGGGGGCAAGCTCGACCCTGATGCCGAACTCCTCAACCTGCGGCAGGAGATTCTGGCTCGCATCAACGATCGTGCCGACGAGGAGCGCTTCCCGGTCACGCCGCAGCGGATCGTGCACGACGTGCGCAAGGTCATGCCCGACGACGGCATCGTGTGCCTCGACAACGGCATGTACAAGATCTGGTTCGCCCGCAACTACCGCACCCACGTAGCGAACACGCTGCTGCTCGACAACGCGCTCGCCACCATGGGAGCAGGACTTCCGTCGGCCATGATGGCGGCAATCCTGCATCCGGAGCGGCGGGTGCTCGCGGTGTGCGGCGACGGCGGCTTCATGATGAACTCGCAGGAACTCGAGACCGCCATCCGGCTCAAGTTGAACCTCGTCGTGCTGATCCTGGACGACTCCGCCTACGGCATGATTCGCTGGAAGCAGGCAGTCGACGATTTCCCCGACTTCGGCCTGACCTTCGGCAACCCCGACTTCGTGCAGTATGCGCAGGCCTATGGCGCTACCGGATGGCAGGTAAAGGCGACCGAGGAGCTGGCAATCACGCTGGAGCAGGCGTTCAACGCCGGCGGCGTGCATGTGGTCGCGGTTCCGGTCGACTACGCCGAGAACACGCGCGTCCTCGTCGACGAGCTGCGCGGCAGCGTCCCCGACATCGAACCGGCCTGATCCAGAGGAACCCCACATGAATCCGTTCACCTTCCAGGTACCGTCGAACATCCTCTTCGAGAACGGAGCCTCGAAGAAGGTCGCCGAGCTTGCCGCCGGGTTCGGCGCACAGCGGATCCTGCTCGTGACAGACCGGGGCGTGCGCGACGCCGGCCTGACCAAGGCTGCCGAGGACGCTCTCAGGGCCGCTGGCCTTGACCGCGTCGTGTTCGAGGACGTGGTGGCCGATCCGCCGTCGGAGGTGATCGAGCGCGCCGTTGCCCTGTGCCGTGACGAGCGGATCGACCTCGTGCTCTCCATCGGCGGCGGTTCCGCGCTCGATACGGCCAAACTCGTGGCCTACCTGGCCAAATCCGGTGACCGGCTCGATGACATCTACGGCGTCGGCCTCGCCAAGGGCCAGCGTCTGCCGCTGCTGCTCGTGCCGACGACGGCCGGCACCGGATCCGAGGTTACGCCGATTGCGATCGTGACGACGCCGACGACCGAGAAGAAGGGTGTGGTATCGCCGCGGCTGCTGCCGGACTGGGCGATCCTCGATCCCGAATTGACGCTGGGCCTGCCATCCCACGTGACGGCTGCCACCGGCATCGACGCCATGGTGCATGCCATCGAGGCCTATACGAGCCGGCACAAGAAGAACCCGATGTCGGACCAGCTCGCGCGGCAGGCGCTCGCACTGCTGTCGCAGAACATCCGCGAGGTCTGCCGCAACGGCAGGAACCTCGAGGCACGCTCGCAGATGCTGCTCGGATCGATGCTGGCGGGCATGGCGTTTGCCAACGCGCCGGTGGCGGCCGTGCACGCACTCGCCTATCCAATTGGGGCGATCTTCCACGTCCCGCACGGGCTGTCGAATGCCCTCGTGCTGATGGGGGTGCTGCGCTTCAACCTGCCGGCCGCCGAAGCGCTCTATGCGGAACTGGCCCCTATCATCGACCCGGAGGCAGCCGGTCTTCCTGTCGCCGAGGCGGCATCCCGGTTCGTGGACGGCCTCGCCGCCATCTGCCGCGACTGCAAGGTGCCGGCATCCCTGGCGGAGGTCGGCGTGCGCGTGAGCGACCTGCCACGGCTTGCGGAGGACGCGATGAAGCAGACGCGCCTGCTCGTCAACAACCCACGCGAGGTGACCTACGCCGATGCGTTCGCGATCTACGGCGAGGCCTTCGACAGCAGGCAGCGACAGGCGACGGCATAACGACAGGTGCTGCGCGAGGCACTCAGAAGGAAGTGGTCCATGAATCCGTTCGAGAGCATGCAGGCGCTGGCCGATCTCTGGGGCAAGGGCGCCCAGGCGATGGCACCCGCCTACCCGCCGGACATGAAGGCGATGGCCGACGGAATGAGCGAGGCCTTTAGCGCCTGGTCGGCACCCGACAGCAAGGGATTGGAAGAGGCACGGCGTGCGTTCGAGCAGTCCTGGTCCGCGGCGCAGGACCTCTCGTCCTCCCTGACCAGAGGAATGCAGGGCAGTAATGGGTCGGGCTCCTCAGATCCGATCGTTGCGGCCATGCTGGCGCGGATCCTCGATCCGCGCGGCTGGATGTCGGCGACGAACGAGGTCGACGAGGCGCTCCAGCGGATGGCGGAAGGGCCGCGCCTCGCCGATCTGTGGAACGTCGAACGTCAGTTCGCGGAGGTGTTTAGGGCCTGGGCCGGGCTGCGACAGCGCAGCCTCGAGCACAACAAGGTCATGCTCGATGCCTGGACGCGCGCGGCCGGGGCCTTCGCCAAGCAACTGAACGGACGGGTCGAAAAGGGTGAACCCCCGCTCGAGTCAATGCGCGCGTTCCTGACGCTTTGGGGTGAGACGGCCAACGAGATCCTGCTGGAGACGCAAAGGTCCGACGCCTTCCTGGAAACGCAGCGTGAGGTGCTCAAGGCCTCGACCGATCTCAGGCTCGCCCAGCGCAAGGTGGCCGAGTTCTACAGCGAGATGTACGGCTATCCGACACGCGCCGAACTCGACGACGTCCACAAGGCCGTGACCGAGCTGCGGCGTGAGCTTCGCGCGCTCAAGCGCTCCGTACCCCGTGTGACTTCTCCATCGCAGGTCCAGGAGAAGCATCCCAAACCGAAGGCGCCACGCCGGCAGGCATCGTCCGCCACGAAGACTGCACAAACATCAAAGCGCAAAGGTTCACGCTCATGAGCAAGTCGATGAGCCCTGTCGACATCAGGCCGGAACAGGTGGCCGTCGAGATCGCCGCCCTCGGCGAGAGGATCGCCCGTGGGACGAAGCTCTTCCAGGCGGTGCGCGACGAGGACGTGGCGATCGCCACCACGCCCAAGGACGAGATCTGGCGGCAGGACAAGGTCACGCTCCACCACTACCGGCCCACGACCGACACGAAGGTGAAGACGCCCGTCCTGATCGTCTATGGCCTCATCGGGCGCTACACCATGGCGGACCTCCAGGAGGACCGCTCCCTCGTCCGCAACCTGCTCGATCAGGGCGTCGACCTCTACGTGGTCGATTGGGGCAATCCCTCCCGGGCCGACCGCTGGGTGACCATCGACGATTACGTCGATGGCTATCTGGCCGAGTGCGTGGAGGTGATCTGCGAGCGCCACGGCCTCGAGCGGATCAACCTGCTCGGCATCTGCGAGGGCGGCGTGTTCACGACCTGCTATGCCGCCCTGTATCCGGAGACGGTCGAGGGCATGGTGCTGACGATCACGCCGATCGACTTCCACGGCGACAAGGTCGAGAACCGACTCGGGCACGGCTTCATCAATCTCTGGACCCGCAGCCTCGCGCCCGAGGACATCGACCGCCTCATCGAGGCCCATGGAACCCTGCCGGGCGAATTCATGGGCTCGATCTTCTCGATGATGACGCCGATGCGCACCATGCTCAAATACAACCTCGACCTGCTCGAGGTGGTGGACGACGAGAAGAAGCTCTTGAACTTCCTGCGCATGGAGAAGTGGATCGCCGACCGGCCGCACCACCCGGGCGAGGCCGCCAAGCAGTGGCTCAAGGACCTGTACCAGGACAACAAGCTCGTGAGGAACGAGCTGGAGCTCGGCGGCCGCCGGGTCGACCTCGGGAACATCACCTGCCCGGTGCTGAACGTGTTCGCCAAGGACGACCACATCATCCCGCCGGCGACCTCGCAGGCCCTCGGCGCCAAGGTCGGCACGTCCGACTACACCGAGCTGCCGCTCCCGGGAGGGCATGTCGGCGTCTTCGTCGGCGGCAAGTCGCAAGGATTGCTGGGGCCCGGCATCGCGAACTGGCTCCTGGACCATCAGACGGACTGAACGGGGACGATCATGGCCTACGGCAGCAAGGTTGTTCCGGTCGAGGATGCGGTCGCCGTCATCCGGCCCGGCGATACGGTGGCGACCTCGGGCTTCGTCGGGGTCGGCACGCCGGATGCCGTGATCGCGGCGCTCGAAGCTCGCTTCGTCGAGTCCAAGACACCCCGTGATCTGACGCTCGTGTTCGCGGCCGCCCCCGGCGACGGGCGCGACAAGGGCCTGAACCGCCTTGCGAAGGAAGGGCTCGTGCGCCGTGTGATCGGCGGGCATTTCGGCCTCGTGCCGAAGATCTCGCAGATGGTCACGGACGGCGTCATCGAGGGCTACAACCTGCCGCTCGGCTGCATCTCGCAGCTCTTCCGCGAGATCGCCGGCCGCAAGGCGGGCCTGATCTCGAAGGTCGGCCTGCAAACCTTCGTCGATCCGCGCGAAGGCGGCGGCAAGCTCAACGACCGCACGACCGAGGATCTCGTCGAATTGCTGACGATCGCGGGCGAGCCGTGGATGTTCTACAAGGCCTTCCCGATCCAGGTCGCGATCCTGCGCGGCACGACGGCCGATCCCGAGGGCAACATCACCATGGAGCGCGAGGCCCTGACCCTCGACAACCTGGCGATCGCCATGGCGGCCAAGAATTCCAAGGGACTCGTGATCGTGCAGGTCGAGCGGCTCGCGGCCGCCGGATCCCTCAATCCGCGGCACGTCAAGATCCCGGGCACCCTCGTCGATTGCGTCGTCCTGGCGGCGCCCGAGGATCACGCCCAGACCTACGCCACTGCCTACAACCCTGCCTTCTCGGGCGAGATGCGTGTCCCTGTGGACCGCATTGCGCCGCTGCCGCTCGACGAGCGCAAGGTGATCGCGCGGCGCTGCGCGTTCGAACTGCCGCTCGGCGGCGTGGTCAATCTCGGCATCGGCATGCCGGAGGGCGTGGCGGCCGTGGCCGCCGAGGAGAAGCTGCTCGATCTCCTGACGCTGACGGCCGAGCCCGGCATCGTCGGCGGCCTGCCGCAGGGCGGGCTCGACTTCGGGGCGGCGGTCAATCCCGGCGCGATCATCGACCAGAACCAGCAGTTCGATTTCTACGATGGCGGCGGCCTGGACCTGGCCTGTCTCGGGCTGGCGCAGGCGGACCGTCACGGCAACGTCAATGTCAGCCGCTTCGGCGACCGCCTCGCCGGAGCCGGAGGCTTCATCAACATCTCGCAGAATGCCCGCAAGCTGATCTTCGTCGGAACGTTCACGGCCGGAGGGCTGAAGGTCAGGGTCGGGCAAGGCCATTTGGCCATCGCGCAGGAAGGACGCAGCGCGAAGTTCCTCGACACGGTGGAACAGGTGACCTTCAGTGGCCGGTTCGCGGCGGAGGGCGGGCAGCCGGTGCTGTTCATCACCGAGCGCTGCGTGTTCCGCCTCGGCGAGAACGGGCTCGAGCTGATCGAGATCGCGCCGGGGATCGACCTTGAGAGGGACGTGCTCGCCCACATGGCGTTCGAGCCGCTCGTCGGGGAGCCGAAGCTCATGGACGCGCGCCTCTTCCGGGCCGAGCCGATGGGTCTCGACGAGGTCCTGCTCGAGCGCCCCCTGTCGCAACGGCTCACCCTCGACGAGCAGGCGGGCGTGCTGTTCATCGATCTCGACGGCTATCGTGTCCGGACGCTGCGCGACGTCGAGGATGTGCGGGAGGGCGTGGCGAGCCGCGTCGGTCCGCTCGGCCGCAAGGTGGCGGCGATCATCAGCTACGATGCTTTCGCGGCCGCTCCTGAGTTCAACGATGCCTGGTTCGCCATGGCGGCTGACGTCGAGAGCCTCTACTACAACCATGTGTCGCGCTACACCACGAGCGCCTTCATGCGCCTCAAGCTTGGTGAAGCCCTCAGCCGCCGGGACGTCGCGCCGCACATCTTCGAGACGCCACGTGAGGCCCAGGCATCCATTGCATTACGTGCGGGGACTGCGTGATGGGAAAAGCGACAGTGGCCAGGAATGGTGGAACCCAGTCGGTATCACGTCTCGAGCCAGATAGGACCGGGCACATCCTCGGGCTTTCCAGGTCGGGCTTCCACGAGGTGGCCTATGTCGAATGGGGTCCGACTGAGGCCGATGACGTCGTCATCTGCGTTCATGGCCTGACGCGGCAGGGCCGCGACTTCGACTACCTGGCGAGCGAGCTGGCATCGCGGGGGCGACGAGTGATCTGCCCGGACCTGGTCGGCCGGGGACGGAGCGGGTGGCTCAGGGATCCTGCCGATTACACCGTCCTGCAATACTGCGCCGACATGAATGCCCTCATCGCCCACACGGGGGCATCGCGCGTCTATTGGGTCGGAACCTCCCTCGGCGGCCTGATCGGCATCGTGCTGGCGGGCCTTCCTGGCACTCCGATCGAACGCCTCGTCATCAACGACATCGGCCCGGTGGTGCCGCCAGGGGGCCTCTACCGGATCAGCCAGTACGTGGCCGACATGCCGGGAGCGTTCGTTTCCCTGGACGATGCCGAGCGGTACATGCGCGAGGTCCTGGCACCCTTTGGGGACGTCTCGGACGAGCATTGGCGCCACCTCACCACGCACAGCGTGCGACGGGATCCGGAGCAGGGCGTCTGCCTGACCCTATGCGACCCCGCGATCCTCCAGGCGCTGAAGGCTCCGGCCAATCCGGGGGCCCATCTCTGGGCCTACTGGGACGCCATCGACCATCCCATCCTGGTGGTGCGTGGCCGCGACTCCGACTTCCTGCCATCTTATCTCTCGAAGGAGATGGCCCGTCGCAACCTGCACGCGACCGTCCATGACGTGCCGGGCTGCGGGCACGCGCCGACGCTGATGCCGCGCGACCAGGTCGACGCCGTCGTGTCTTTCCTGGTGACCGATCGGGACAAGCCGCCAGCCGGAATCAGATCCAAGTCATGATGCAACGACGCGGTTCCACCACGAGCCGCGAAGAGACGGAGTGCGACTATGGGAGAACTGCTCACGACCGAGGCCCTGTCGGCCTTCCTTCAGGTGATCATGATCGACCTGGTCCTGGCCGGCGACAACGCCGTGGTCATCGGCCTCGCCGCGGCAGGCCTGCCGAAGGACCAGCGCAACAAGGCGATCCTGGTCGGCATCATTGCCGCTACGGTGCTGCGCATCATCTTCGCGCTCCTCACCACCCAGCTTCTCCAGATCGTTGGGCTGCTCCTCGCAGGCGGCATCCTGCTGCTCTGGGTGTGCTGGAAGATGTGGCGCGAACTGCGCGCAGGGCATGCGGAAAGGGATCTCGAGGCCGAGGAGGCCCTCGAGGACCGCGACCTCGACGGTGACGGGCAGATCGCCGAACATGCCCCGCGCAAGAAGTTCCGACAGACGGCGTGGCAGATCGTGGTTGCCGACGTGTCGATGTCGCTCGACAACGTGCTCGCCGTGGCGGGCGCCGCGCAGGAGCACCCGGTGATCCTGGTTTTCGGCCTCGGACTGTCGATCGCCCTGATGGGGGTTGCCGCGAGCTTCATCGCCCGCCTGCTCCAGAAGCACCACTGGATCGCCTATGTCGGCCTTGCCGTCATCCTCTACGTGGCCGTCGAGATGGTCTATCGTGGTGCCCTCGAGGTCTGGCCGCGATTGGCGATGCCGTGACCGTGGCGGCGATGACAGACCGGAGTCTGTCGGTTTTTGGGAACCGTGCGCACCGGCCTGCATGGGGACGCCCGGCCTCGCGACCGGACGTCCTGATCATCGGGAGAAGAGGCGTCGCCTTACTTGGCGCGGGGCGCCTTTACCGGGGTGACCGCAGCCTCCACAGCCGGGCGCAGGACGCCGAACGGCGCGAAGGTGTCCTGGGCGAGCTTCGTGTAGAGCTCGCGGGTCTTCGTGGTCTGGGCGACTAGGTCCTTGTAGGCGTCCTGGACATACGCGGTCTGGATCTCAATCGCCTTGTCGAGCGACTTCGCGCCCACGAGCCTCTCGAACGTGGCGGCACCCTGCTCGAACGACTTTTTCGCGTAGTCGGTGTTGTCGACGACGATTGCCTGCGTGCCAGCGGAGGCGACGCCGAAGGCCTTGATGGCCGCGTCGAAGCTGTCCTTGCCGAGCTTCTGAACGTTTTCGATCTGCTGGTTCATGGTAGTCCTCCGGTGGGGAGGCCTGACGCCTCCGTGCATGACTTGGCCGCGTGAAGCGCTGGCTGTCCCTTTATTGTGCAGTGCACAATTTATGTCAAGTCGAATTGTGCACTGCACAATCGCCGCCTATTCAACCGTTCATGCCCAGAACAGGACGATACCTGCGGCCCCCCGGCACCAAGGAGCTGGTTCGAAAAGGGACACGTCGATCTCCACGGGCCGTGAGCGGTGCGCTGCCATCCGTACTTGCTTGGAGGGTCGGTATGCCTTCGTGTTTCCGGATCGGACCCGACGGGCTCGAGCCCGCATTTCCCTGCCGATCGTGAACCAAGGCACCTGGGTTCACGCTGCCGTTGGAAGGGAGATGATCATGAGAACCGCATATTTCGTTTTCCAATCGGCCAGCGCCCTTGACCTGCGCTGCATCATCGGGGCTTCCGACGGCTCCATGCTTCCCGCGGAATACGGTCCTTGGTCGCTTCAGCGGCAGATCGCTCCGGATGTGCCCTGGACCGAGGACGTCGACCTGTCGGTCGTGGATTTCGGCATCGAGGAGAATGGCGGTTCTGTCGCAAACTCGCTTTTTACGTGCCTATACTGGAGGACCCGTAGTGACCGGCTGCTGTAGAATCAACGGCTTAGCGCCGCTGCCTTGACGCCAAAATGGGGCTGAAAGTGCCTATACTTCGAGTTTGCGACAGAACCGGATCGTGCGGTCGCCGCCTACCCCTCAGGCATCTTGACGTATTGTGCTGGGATTAGGCGCACAGGCTGACTGAGCGCTTGGAGCTACCGGACCGTGTGGTGGAGGCCGGCGCTGCCTTCCATCCCGATTCAATATGGGGAATGTTCGCAAGATGCGAGGCGAGCCGAGCCCGGTCGCGATTGATCTACGACTCAATAGGGCCTCGCTCATGCGGGCCAACGAGATGAAAAGTGTTCTTGGCCAGGGCAATGCGCAGGGTCGCAATCGAAGCAGGCACAGAAGCCCGTAACCTGTGACGTGCTCCTTGCGTGGCTCGAAGTCTCGCAGCTTACGAGCAAGCGGGGCAGGAGCACGGCCAGCCTATCCCATGAGCTGCCAGGAAATTGGGACGTACTGCTACCATGGCCGCCCTAAAAGTACTGGTTGCCGATGTGAAAGTCGTTGAAATTGCTCTTGATGAAGTTTCTGCGACGAGGTCCGAAGCCGATACCAACGATTGGAGGTTGTCATGCGCCTAGAGCTTAGGCACCCTGCCTTCCATAAGGTGCTGATCTGTTTTCTGGTTCTCCTTAGCCTGCTCTCAGATGCCAACGGGCAAACTCGGGAAAAGATCAGCGTCGGAGCTCTTCGCTTCAGCTCCTCGGGTCCGCTCTTCCTCGCAAAGGAGCGCCAATACTTCGCCGACGAAAATCTTGACATCGAAATCGTATTCTTCGAAGCGGCCCCAACGATTGCAACCGCCGTTGCTTCCGGCGATCTCACATTTGGTGTCACAGCGCTTAGCGCCGCGCTGTTCAATCTAGCCACGTCCGGGCAGCTAAAGATCATCGCCGGACAGGCGCGAGAAGAGAGAGGCCATCCCGGAAATATGATCCTTGTCACGAAAGCGGAGTTCGAGGCTGGCGTGAACCGAATCGAGCTGCTTTTCAATAAACCGTTCGGCCTCACGCAGATTGGTTCACCTTCCCATTATCAACTTGGTCAGCTCGCCCGCATGCACGGTGTACCTCTTCGTTCTATTCCTATTCAACCCTTCCAAGCCTTGCCAAACTTGGTGGCCGCCCTCAAAGGAAATAGAGTAACGTGGGCGATCATCGCTCCGCCCATCGCAACAAATCTTCTCGAATCGGGAGATGTCGTTCGGCTTGCGAATTACGCCGATTTCGGAACCTTCCAGTTCGGCGGCGTCTTCGCGACCGAGAGCACCCTCCAGCACCGGAGTGATGCCGTCCGTCGATTCCTGCGGGCGTATAAACGAGGATTGCAGGACTACGCCCACCTCAATGCGCAGGATCCTAGGTCCGATACCCAACTGGCAGCACAAGTCGACGATACCGCTTCCGTGATCGCGAAATATCTCTATCCGAATGAAAACCCCGAGGCGGCGAAAAGGAAGGTTCGGGACGCGGCATTCTATGTTGATCCTAGTGGGCGCATAGATGCTCACGACATCGCGGAACAAATCCGGTGGTACTTCGAGAACGGATTTATCCGTCAAGAAATCGAGGTCTCTAAGATTATGCGTCTTGAATTCCTCGACTAATTGATCCTTCGAGCAAATGAGGCGCTAATGCCTGCTGGGGACAAGCTATCTGAAAGATAGGAGCGATTGACCAACTCTGGCGCCATCTTGTTCTCTTTACCGGCGGTACGAGCACCGTCTCGTACAACGTGCGGGGGGCAGGATGTCTTCCAACGCCAGGGCTGCGCCCCTAAAGCCCTCACTGGAGAGCGTGTTGCGCTGGACCAACGCCCATCGGGCGTTGCCGACGGACCTCTCTCCCTCTACTGCCGGAGTTCTTCTCAATTGCGCAGTCTGACCCCTCCGTGGCTTACTTAGGGTCGGAAACCATCTCATACTGCTGCATAACGAGCTCTCTCACTCGTGACGAGCTTGCGGCCAAGCTAGGAGCGCTCGAGGGCCATGGAGATTCTGATTGATAACGTGTGGCATGCCTATGAAGGTTTGCCCGTTCTCCATGGTGTGTCGCTCGAAATCCAGAGCGGCGAAATCGTATGCATCCTTGGCCCTTCCGGTTGCGGCAAATCGACACTCCTTCGTTTGATTGCAGGACTTGAGGTACCCGGCGCGGGTCAGATCCTGACCCGCGGGACGCCCTTACCTCGAACTCTGCACCCAATAGCCTTCGTCTTCCAGGACTTCGCCTTAGTTCCCTGGCGGTCGGTTGCTAGAAACGTTGAACTCCCGCTCGAGCACCATGCCTTGTCGAAGCAGGAACGGCGGCAACGGGTTTCGTCCGCGCTCCACCGAGTCAAACTGACTGAGTTCGCACAGACCTACCCGAACCGCCTATCGGGTGGAATGCGTCAGCGGACCGGACTTGCCCGTGCGCTTGTCGTAAATCCTGCCGTCCTGCTGCTGGATGAGCCTTTCTCTGCGGTTGATCTCGGAACACGTGAGCTCCTCCAACGCGATCTACTTCGGCTTTGGGAGGAGGTTCATTTTACTGCTATCTACGTGACGCACGACGTCTTCGAGGCGACACAGATGGCTCACAAGGTGATCGTTCTGTCCCGTCGACCCGCCCACGTTCAAAAGATCATCGAGATCGGCCTTCCCCATGCTGACCGTAGCGAGGAGCATCCGACGCTTGTTGCAATGCGGGAAACGATACGGGAGACTATACGAGGGGAGATCGATGCAGCTGACTGGGAGCTTGTCGGTGCACCTTAGAACCAAGACAGATGCGGTCAATCAGATAGCAGCGTTTCCGGATGCGGGGGCGCCGGTCGGTCGTCTTGGCGAGTTCAATGCAAGACCAATACCCCGACTCTCCCTTGCGACCTTCGCTATCGTTTTTGTTCTTTGGTGGACGGCAACGTTGTCCGGCAACAGCTCGATAGGCCTCCCCACCCCGAATGATGTCATGGCTGCGTTAGGGGATCTTGCTCGAAGTGGTGAACTGCTGAAGCATCTGGGCGCTTCCTTGCAGCGGTTGGTCTTGGGATGGGTCCTGGGCGCCTGCTGCGGGGTAGGTGTCGGCTTCGCGATCGGACTCTTCTCATGGGGGCGCTCCATCGCATTGCCATTAGTATCAGCGATTTTCCCCATCCCGAAGGTCGCGCTGCTCCCCCTCTTCATTCTGTGGTTTGGTATCGGAGAAGGCTCGAAGGTGGCGACGATTGCTGCTGGTGTCTTCTCGCCAATGGTTTTTGCAGCCTATTCAGGAGTTGGTAGTGTCGACCGCAACGTGATTCGGATGGCGCAAACCTTTGGGGTTCCGAGGCGCAGCATCGTCTGGAAGATCATGCTGCCGGGAACAGTTCCGGCTCTCCTCTCCGGTTCTCGGATCTCGTGTTCGATCGCCCTCATTCTGCTCACTGCGGCGGAAATGATCGGGGCGCAGCATGGACTAGGCGCCTTGGTCCTTGCGTCAGGGAATCTCATGCGAGCTGACCAGTTGTTTGTCGGCATCCTCGTGCTATCGACATTAGGCGTGTCGGTCTCGGCCCTTCTTTCGTTTCTGGAGCGCGTCCTCGTATATTGGCGTTAGAAGACACGGACGGCATATCGATCCATCATTCGCGCTAATGCGGCCTCTTCACGTCCTCGACTTCGGCTCAAGGATATCGTAGCGGGCCTTACTGCACGAGCACTGAATAGTGCCGTGTGAGGCGCACCGGCTCGGACGGAGCAGGGGAACACTGATAGATCGTGCCTCCTGGCGAACCTCATCAACCCTCGATGATTGAAATCCCTTTTGCTTCTGCCGTCTCCGGATTCTGCAACAATCCGATGATCTCCTGCGCAAACTCCTCCCTGTTGATTTTGCCCATGGAATTGCGGGGGATACCGGAAACTGGCACTAGGCTGAATGGAGGCAAGCCGGGCAGCATCGACCGAAGTCGCGGAGGAAGATCTCGGATCGCCTCTGGATGAGCGGCCACGACGATCGCCAGCCGAGCGCCCCCACCTCTGTCTGGAATAACAATTGCACAGGCATCCTCAATACCTGCCTGAGAGCGGGCGGCATCATCAATTTCGCTGGCCGAAAGCTTTACGCCGCCGACATTCAAAGTTTCCGCCTCTCTTCCGAGCAGGATTAGCAATCCCCCACTTGAAATCTGAGCGATGTCGCCTGGATAGAACCAGCCATCCGAGAAATGCCGAGCAGTCGCAACCGGGTCGTTCAGGTAAGCCGAAACTGAGCTATTTGTCTTGATCCGGATCCGGCCGGGCGCTCCAGCGGGCAGGATCGCGCGATTATCATCGCCAATCTGAACTTGGACGTCGGGGAATATTGAGCCGACGGCTCCAGGATGTTGATCGAGCACCCGCGCGTCGGCTAGCGTGACTCCGCCAGTTTCCGACGATCCGTAGGCGATCAGAACTTCCGAGCAAAGATTGGCCAGCAGAAGGTCCCGCAGTCTGATGGAAAGGCGCCCCCCCGCAACGATGACCGGACCGTTCACACGCGCTTGGGAACCCGCCGGACGACTTTGGAGAACAGCATTCAGGGCAACGGGCGAGGCAATGATCACGTTGACCTTGCTCTGAATCAGATCCTCAAAGGCACGATCAGGTGTCCTTACGAAGGCGACCGATCCACCGGCCAACCAGGCTGCGAGAGTTGCTGTAAATCCATAGGCGGAATCAGGACCTAGGCCACACCAGAGAACAGATTGCGCCTGGAGACGGCTTCGACCGGCCGTTCCAGAGAGGCGACGCTTGAGTGCTGCCGAGTCGAGATGGATCGCCTTCGGCTTCCCCGACGTACCGGAGGTGAAGCAGATTCTGCCAAGGTGGCGTTCCGTTTCTTCAGATGGCGGTAAGGAAACGCTGCAATCCGATGGCGTACTAAGCCAGTCCGCTCTGATCTTAATCAGCTGAACTGCGTCACGGCAAATTGGTGGATTTCCTTCCGCGCAGATAATGATGGAAAGATCGGGCAGAGCTTCGATTTCCGCCTGGAAGCGGCTAGTCAGCGATACCGAGACCGCACCAAGCCTCATAAGCGCCAGGACCACACACCAATGAGCGGCTGATTGCAAAATGTAAATACCAATGCTTTGGCCTGCGATAACCCCAGATGCCGAAAGTCGTCGGGCAACGGTCTCAACGTTACGGTGAAGTCGCTCGTAAGAGATGAGGGCGTCCCCGGAGTGAAGGGCGATCTTCGATCCAGAGGTGGCGGAGCTATAAGCCAACAGATTAGAAATGTGCATGGGTGTCCCCATTCGCCTTCCCCCGGTTTTATGATGTGGTCGGCACTTCGCTTGTGGCTTGAACGGCGATGATCGTTTCTCACCAAGAACTTGTGCTCTAGAATGTAGGCTGCCTTCTCGCAGGTGGAAGGAGCCCCAACTTACTCGCCGGCCCTGGGTATTATCAGTCGGCCTAGCATTTTTAGGGAGGGATGGAGCCTCACAGACGGTATGGTTTAATGAGATCAAAAGCCAACTGTCATATTCTCGTCCTACAGGATAATCATAAGGACGAACCCCGCTCTAAACACTCGCTGCTGCCTTTTCGTCTCGATCAGTTGCCTTCAATGCAGCTGACCGCAATCACGATTTACAAGCAAGAATTTAATTGAACAAGGAATACGGTCTTTACTTGAGATTTTAAACAATCACGAAGTATTCTCTTAGGTAATACCCCTTAAGTATAAGCATATTCCTCCCGGCAACTTCAGGAAATCCGCTTTACATCGGAACGTTTACTCGTCTTCCAAATTATGGGAGTTTGAGAGATCTATCGCCGACGGGCGGCAGCCGTATCTTCGCTGCTCAACCTCCCGCGGCTATTACGGACTTATAATTCTAGAATTCACAACCAGCGGTTCATGGTCGTATTAAAAGCTACTTAAGCGTTATTCCTTGGCAGCCAAGGCCGGCTAGAGGAGGAAAGCACGATGGCCCAGTTTATCGGCGACGAAAACGCAAACGACAAAACAGTCAACATTCCCGCTATGTCACCCCTCCCGCCGTTTATGGGATATCCAGTTGCCGACCATAGTGCCATTGAAACTCTCGGACCGTCGCAGGCCATGGGAAACGACTCCCTGTATGGTGGCGACCCTGCGTTACACGACTTTGTAACCGACCCTACTGGTAACGATAACGATCCTGTGTGGGGCGCAGGAAATGATTTGCTCCAAGGCTATGGTGGTTCGGACGTGTTGTACGGTGGTGCGGAGGACGACATTCTGTTCGGACACGCCAGACCAGGCCAAGAGAGCAATGGCGGCGCCGATGCGTCCGATACGCTCTATGGCGGCGCCGGAAACGATTGGCTCTCCGCCGACTGGACATTGGGAAATGATGGCGATGATACCTTGGACGGCGGCGATGGCGACAACGATACGGCCGTGTTGGTAGGAGCTCAGTTGGACTATACCTTCTCTGGAACAGCAACGGACTTCACCGCCACCAGAATGGGAGCGAGCGAGACGGAGACGCTCCGAAACATTGAGTGGGTTACGTTTAGTAATGCCTTCAGCAATAGCGCGAGGGTTGCGGTTGCGACCCTGCTACCCGACACTGCGGGGCCGGGTGTGATGGTTGTGATTGCGGATACCGCTCTCAACGATCTCGACAACAGCTCGCAGGTAACATTTAACTTCACGGAGGCGATTGCACCGGCGAGCTTCACGCAAGAGGATGTGAGTGTCGCAAACGGTGTGCTGTCCGGGTTCAGCGTCGCTCCCGATGGCTTGACGGCAACAGCGACATTCACGGCGACCGACAACATCAACGCCACCGGTTCGGTCTCGGTGGCGGCCGGCAGTCTCACGGATGTCGCCGGCAACCTGAACACCGCCTCGAATACCGCCACGGTGGCGATTAACACCATAGACGTCGACACTGCGGGGCCGGGTGTGATGGTTGTGATTGCGGATACCGCTCTCAACGATCTCGACAACAGCTCGCAGGTAACATTTAACTTCACGGAGGCGATTGCACCGGCGAGCTTCACGCAAGAGGATGTGAGTGTCGCAAACGGTGTGCTGTCCGGGTTCAGCGTCGCTCCCGATGGCTTGACGGCAACAGCGACATTCACGGCGACCGACAACATCAACGCCACCGGTTCGGTCTCGGTGGCGGCCGGCAGTCTCACGGATGTCGCCGGCAACCTGAACACCGCCTCGAATACCGATACGGTGGCGATTAACACCAGGACCGAGACCAGAATCGAAGGCGACCCAGGCCCTGACACACTGCGCGGCACCTCCGCCAGCGACATTATGGATGGCAAGGGAGGCAACGACACCTTGTTTGGCAGCGCTGGTGCCGATCAGATGATCGGCGGCTCGGGTAGAGATACCGTGCGTTACACGCGCACCGTCACGTTGGACCTCGAGAATGGAGACCGGGGCACCGGTCAGGCGCGTGGCGATGCCTTCGATTCGATTGAGCGCTTCCAGTTTTCAAACGGCAGCGACAAGGGGTTCGGAGACGCTGGGGCGAACCAGTTCTTCGGCGGCCGTGGCAATGATCGCCTCCACGGCGCTGGCGGCAACGATGTGCTGAGAGGCGAGAACGGTAATGATCGGCTGTTTGGGGAGGATGGCAACGACCGGCTGTTTGGCGGGAACGGAAGGGACCTGCTGGTTGGAGGTTTGGGTCGAGACAGAATGAACGGCGATGCCGGCGCGGACCGGTACGACTTTAACTCAGTGCATGAGTCGAGTGTCGGCTCGCGACGGGATGTCGTCTACTTATCCGCAGGGGACAGGATCGATCTCCGGACCATTGATGCAGACGAGGACACACTCGGCAATCAGGCATTCAGATGGGTTAACAGGAATGACCTGGATGCCGGCTTTACGGGCAGGGACGGACAGCTTCGCTTCTCCAACGGAGTTCTTCGCGGTGACACGGATGGTGACAAGGTGGCCGACTTCGAGATCAGGGTTGTTGGCTTTTTCAACTCGGGAGATGTCATCCTGTAGGGCACCAGTGCGTGGAGAGAGGTGCCGCATGCCATCAGAGCGCTCGGCATACTCTCGATCGGGAGATGTCACATTAACGGGGAATACTGCCCTATACTCGCCAAGGAAAAAACGCGCTAAGGGAAATCAACGACTTGGTCTGACCCAAGGCGGACTTACAGCCTGGCAACCCCGGCCTGTTTTCCAGTTCTCCTGCGGACAGCGTAAGCGTTGAGGTAGCGACATCCTCATGCCCGACCTGGCAGGCATCGACTTCGAAGCAGTCGAACCTCATCGAAGTTATTCGCAGCTGCCGGATGATTCCGGCACTTAAGCTAAAGCAAGGTTGATTAGATTCCATGAGGCCGGCTGGACTGTCACGCGTATCTTGCCGCCTTCCAGCCTGACCTCATCGAGTTTCGACGGCCTGACTCGATCCGGATTGTCCTTCGTGTTTACTGCAAAGAGATCAACATCGGCGAGCTGCAGGGCGGCGACAATTGCCATCTCGCCGAAGCTCCGGGTTTCAACGTCCACCGTCATGGCCTCTCTAAGGTGCCGGTTCAGAAGGAACAGTGATAGACCCCCACGATCGTCGTTCACGGCCGCCACCTTAAGATATGGCACATCGGGAATGGGAAAAGTCAGGTCCAGCTCACCGCGCGGATCATAGTAGTTCGCCGAATAGGCCTCACTCTCGATCTGTGTTCGTAGCACCCTGCCACGTCCGTAGCGGCTCATCTGGGCGAACGGGTAGAATATGGTTTGCCTCCATGCGGGTCCGCCGGTCTCAGTCATGATCGGCGCGATAGCGTTGACGAGTTGGGCGAGACAAGCGACCTTGATGCGATCGGCATGGTTCAGCAATGAGATGCACAGCCCGCCAAATGCCAGAGCATCTTTCATGTTGTATTCCTCCTCCAGGATTGGAGGAGCAATCGGCCACCCCTCCTTTACCCGGGCGCGACGGTTGCGGCGCGTGCGATACCAGACATTCCACTCGTCAAAGCACAGCATCATCCGCTTCGGAGAGCGCCGGCGGGCCGCCACGGCATCAGCAACAGCAACAACTTCGTCGATGAAGCTGTCCATCAGATCGGGCGATGCGAGGAAGGCCGCGGTGTCATCGGCGTAATCATTGAGATAGGTGTGCAGCGAGATGTAGTCGACGTGCTCGAACGTATGCTCAAGCACCTCATCCTCCCAGCGACCGAAGCTTGGCATGTTTCGGGACGACGACCCGCACGCTGTTAGTTCGATGCTAGGATCGATCCACCGCATCATCTTAGCCGCTTCCTTGGCGACGAGGCCGTACTGCGTTGCGGTCTTGTACTCCATTTGCCAAGGACCATCCATCTCGTTCCCTAGGCACCAGAACTTGATCCCGTGCGGCTTCTCGTACCCATGCTGGCGGCGCAGGTCGGAGTAGTGTGTTCCACCCGGATGGTTGCAGTACTCGACAAGGTTTCTTGCAGCATCACCGGCGCGGGTGCCAAGATTTACAGCGAACATAGGCTCGACCTCGGCAGCTTTGCACCAATCCACGAATTCGTTTGTTCCGAAGGCATTCGGTTCGGTCGAGAACCACGCCAAGTCAAGTCTTTTCGGTCGAGCCTCGACTGGACCGATGCCATCCTCCCAATCGTATCCGGAGACGAAATTGCCGCCAGGGTAGCGAATGATGGTGGGACCAAGTTCGCGAACGAGGTCGATGACATCGCGACGAAAACCCTTCTCGTTCGCAGTCGGGTGATCGGGCTCGAAGAGACCGCCATAGACGCACCTTCCAAGATGCTCCACGAACGCTCCGAACAGACGGCGATCCGTCTTGCCGATTGCAAAATCTCGGTCCAACAGCACCGTGGCACGTTGCATGAGAATCTCCGTCAGTTTCGTCTATAAGGACCAAGGGCGCAATCTCCACCTCTCATGTGAAGCTGCTCACCCGGTTAAGTCGCTCTTGAGCGCGGCGTCGGGAGAGAGCACCGACGACTTAAGAAGGATGGAGTAGGGATGTTGCGGGTTGTTGAGGACTGTGCGTGCGTCTCCGCTCTCCACCACCTTGCCCTTCCGCATGATGATGATCCGGTCGCTGATGTAGTAAGCAGTCGCAAGGTCATGAGTGATATAAATGATTGAGACGCCGAGATCATCGCGGAGCGTCTTGAACAGATTCACGATGGCCATTCGAAGCGAAGCATCGACCATCGAGACCGGCTCATCTGCAACGATCAACGCTGGGCCAGGAATGAGCGCCCGTGCTATGGCGACCCGCTGTAACTGGCCGCCCGAAAGCTCGTGAGGGAAGCGCTGGTTGATCTCCATGAATGAAAGTCCCACTTGGCGAAGCGCCTCGTCCGCGATCTGCTCGGCGTCCGCGCGCTTCCTTGCTCCGCGGAAGTAACGGGCGGTCGTGACGAGGTATCGGTCGACCCGGTTCAGCGGGTTAAAGGCCTCGAAAGGGTTCTGGAAGATCGGCTGAACATTCGCCATAAAGCGCATGCGCGCGCTTCTTCCGCCAGCACGCGTCAGGTCGGATCCGCGGAACAGAATGGCACCCGCTGTCGGCGGGATAAGGTTCAGAATCATGCGGGAAAGGGTCGTCTTGCCACTTCCCGACTCACCGACAATCGTGAAGATCTCCGCCCGGTCTCCAGGGAGTGAGAAGCTGACTTCGTCAACCGCGCGAAAGATGCCGTCACCGAACAAGCCGCCTCGCGAATAGGTTTTGGTCACAGTCTCGACAGACAGAAGCGCGCTCATCGCGCAGCCTCCGTAGGTTCCTCGATCTTCGCGGGCTCAACGGCGGGACTCACGGCAAAGCAGGCGACGCGGTGGCCCGGCGAGAGAACTGTCAATGCGGGGACCTCTCGGCGGCAGATCTCCATGGCAAGAGGACAACGGGGATGAAACCGGCACCCGGGCGGCGGCGTCGAGAGGTTGGGCGGGCTGCCGCCAAGCGCCTTCTTCACGCCGGAATCGCCAATCCTCGGCAAGCTGCCGATCAGGTGGGCGGTGTAGGGGTGGAGCGGAGTTGCAAAGATAACGCTGGTCGGCGCCTCCTCGACGAGTCGGCCGGCATACATGATGCCGAGCCTGTCCGCCATGTTGGCGTGCACTGCCATGTCGTGGGTGACGAACAGGATCGACGACCGCATTTCGCGCTGCACGTCGCGGATCATCCGGAGCACACCCTTCTGGACCACGACGTCGAGCGCGGTCGTCGGCTCATCCGCGATGATAAACTCGGGGCGGCAGATAGTAGCCAGTGCAATCGTCACGCGCTGACGCATGCCGCCGGAAAGCTCGTGCGGATACGCGTCAAGGATCGATGGATCGAGGTGGAGCCGTTGCAGGTGCTCCGCGACTAATCCCAGGAATTCTACGCGGGGGCGACCAATATGCACGAAGGCGAAGTCAAAAAATGATCGCTTGATCCGGCGAACCGGGTTGAGCACGTTCATCGAACCCTGCATGATGTACGAGAAGCGCTTCCAGCGCACCGCCGCGAGCGCCTCCCGATCGAGCTGATGGATGTCGCGATCGAGAAAGCTGAACTTCACTGAGCCGCCGACGACGTTGAGCGGAGGACGGTTCGCCGCCGCGATCGTCTTGATGAACGAGGTCTTCCCGGAACTCGACTCGCCTGCAAGCCCGTAGATCTCGTCCCGGTCTATGTGGAGCGTTATGTCATCGACCGCGCGCACCTCGCGGTCGATTCCAAAGTACTTCATCTGATAGTAGGCGCGCAGCCGCTCCACGGAGAGAACCGGACCGGGATCGGATGTGGGCAGCGGTACCGTCACGTGGCGCCTCCGCCCATTCGACTGAGACGGCTGCGCGGATCGATATACTCGTTCATCGATACTGCGAGCAGGAAGAGGCCGATGAAGGTGATTGTGACGAACAGGGTCGGGAACGCGATCCACCACCACACGCCCGAGACCATCGCGCTGTGCTGGTTCGCCCAGAAGATCATGGTTCCGACCGTCGGCGTATCGAGATCCGTAAAGCCAAGAACAGAAAGCGTGACTTCGAGGCCGATCGACCAGTTGATGTTATTGAGGGTGGTTGAGAACACAATCGGCAGCACGTACGGAAGATGTTCTCGCAGCACGATCTCACGCACGCTCATGCCGGAAAAGATGCTCGTGCGCGTGAACTCGCGTTCTTTCAGACTCATCATGATGGAGCGGATCAGACGCGCGTCGTAGGCCCATCCGAGGCAAGCCATGACCAGCGCCAACAACGCCCACGACATGTAGTCGCGCATGACGAAGTAGAAGAGGACGAGAAGCGGAAAGAGCGGAACAACGATGAAGGTGTCGTTGATCGACATAAGAACGCGGTCTGTGAAGCCGCCGACGTAGCCGGAGACGAGACCCACGAGAAGCGAGAGAACGCGGCTCAGGAGCGCGACGGCGAAGCCGAACAGGAGGGTGTTCCGCATCGCGAAGGTGAGCGTCCAAAACGTGTCCTGCCCGCGCGAGGTCGTGCCGAACGGATAGGCCCACGACGGCGGCACGTCCGGAGGCAGGACGTAAGTGTCGAGCGGATTGTAGGGAGACAAGACGGAGAGCGCCGCCACAACGACGACGAGGCCGGTCAGAATTGCGCCGAGAGAGAACTCGAGATTATAGCGGAAGAGGTCGCGAATGATCCTGAACATCGCCTTCACGCAAGCTGCACGCGTGGATCGAAGATCGGGTACAGGATGTCGATTAGGAACACCGACGCGGATACCGCTATGATAGAAATTGCGGTCACGCCGAGGACTAGGCTGTAGTCCGCGGAATAGACAGCGCCGATGAGAAGCCGGCCGAGGCCGGGATAGCTGAATACCTGTTCGACGATGATCGCCCCATTGAAGATCGCGCCGAGCGACATGGCGAGGCCGGTGATTTGGGGCATCAGGGCGTTGCGCATGACGTAGAACGACAGGATTCGCTTCCGCGGGACGCCGCCGAGTTCGGCGTAAACGACATAGTCCTCCGTGACGATGTTGGAGACGAGCGCCCGCATGCCCATGAACCAGCCACCGATGCTGACCAGGATGATTGAGAGCGCTGGCAGGATCGCGTGGCGGAGAACGCTGCCTATATACTCGACGGAAATGGCCTGGGGAACGTTCTGTGCGGCGCCGCCGCTGATGGGGAGCACCGGCCAGATATAGCCGAAGACGATGAGCAGAACGAAAGCCATGATGTAGTAGGGGATCGGGTGAAAGCCCATGGCCACAACGCCCAAAAGCTTGAGCGTTCGGCTCTTGCGGTAATAGCCGGCGAGACCACCGAGGACATTGCCCAGGAGCCAGGCCAGCATCGTGCAGGTGAAGAGGAGCCCAATCGTCCACGGAAGGGCGCGGGCAATGAGCGTCGCTACCGGCGTGGGAAAGGCGGAGAGGGACGGGCCGAAATCGAGCGTGAGGATCCGACCCCAATAGGTGAAGTACTGATCGATGAGGCTGCCCTCCACCCCGTAGAGAGCGCGCAGGGCCTCACGCATCCTCAGTACGGCCTCCGGGCTCGTGTCGCCGAAAGCGGTCATCGAAGCGATCATCTGCTCGACAGGATCGATGGGAGTGAGATGCGTGATGAAGAACGTCAGCGATATGCCGATGAAGACGACAAGCGCGAATTGCAACAGCCGCTTGGCAATGTACAGCGCATAGGTTCGCATGTTTCGGACCAGCGTTCTTGGATATGGCGGGGCCGCGGCGGCCCCGCCGGTTGCGCCGCTCTTCGGCTACTTCGCAGCGGGCTTCAGCCTGACCATCATGTAGCGCGAGTTGCTCCAGTTTGGGACTGGGTTCGTGTAGGGATCTTCCGCCGTCGGATAGCCCGTCCAGTACTTCTTATCCATCATTGTGAACACGTTGTACGACATGAGTGGGATGATGGGCATTTCCCGGACCGTGAGTTTGACGTACTCCTTGCCGAGCTCAATGCCCTTCGGGTCATCGAAGGCGATCGCGCGGATCTGCTCGATGATCTTGTCGAGTTCCTGGTTCGACCAGCGTGACCAGTTGCGCGGCGTCTGCACTTTGCCGGCCGGCTGCACGAACTGGGAATGCCAGCTGTCCAGGAAGAAGCTGAGATCGGGATGGCCGCCCCAGGTCTCGACACTCCAGGAGATTATCGCCTCGTAGTCACCCCCGTTGCGCCTCGTCAGGAACGCCGCTTGCGCAGACTCGGTGGTGGCATCGATTCCGAAGCGCCGCCACTGTTCAGCGATCATCGACCCGCCACGGGTCATCACGGGCCTTGCCTCGCCCTCCACGACGAGCTTGATGGAGAAGCGCTCGCCGTTCGGCATGTACCAATTGTTGCCGCGCCGGGTGAAGCCGGCCCGCTCGAGGAGCTGAGCAGCGGCCTCGAGGTCCTGTTTCCACCAGCCTTGACCAAAGGCGGCGGAGATCTTCTCGGGATCGGTCGGGATCTGGTTGCCCATTGAGGGCCGCAGCATGTCGGCGATCTCCCGGCCCTTCGTCGGATCGTAAGGCTTGATCACTTTCTTGCCCGTATCGATCTCGAACTTGGAGAGCCACTCCTCCATTGGCTTGTGATAGAAGTCCGGGTGAGTGCCGGTCGGCGGAATCGCGATCGCGGAGATCGTCGCGGCGCCACGATAGGAAGCCATGACGATCGCTTTAATATCGAGCGCTAAGGCTAGCGCCCATCGGACGTCTCGGTTCTGGAACTTCGGATTCTGGTGGTTGAAGATCACTTGCGGAAGCGTCGGATCGGGGTGTCCATACGGGAACCCCTCGAACCAGCCAATAGAGGTCGGCGACTCCTTGACCAGGGTGAACACGCCTTCGGGCGAGGTGTCGTGAATGATGTCGAGCTCGTGGTTGCGCTGCGCGATGACGCGTTTGTCGGGTGGACCGGGATCGACATAGGTCACATAGCGTGGGCCCGGCTCGCCAAATCGGGCAAGTGAGGTACGTTGCCAGTCGTCGCGCTTCTTCCAGGTGAACCACTGGCCGTTCGGATCGTAGCCGTGCAGCACATATGGCCCGATCGAGACCGGCGGGTTGTTGTCGAACTTGAGGGGATCCTTACCTTCGAAGACGTGCTTCGGCATGATCCACATTGCATTCCAGCGAACTGTGAATAACGAGTGAAATCGCGAGTTCGGCTTCTTTAGCTTGAAGATCACCGTCGATTTGTCGGGAGCAGAGATGCTTTCGACATTCAACTGAACCTGGGCGCTCCGTATGAGCTCGTTAGTCTTCAGGTGGGTGTTGATGGTGAAGATCACATCGTCGGCGGTGAACTCGACACCGTCGCTCCAGTAGATGCCAGGCCGCAGCTTAACCGTCATCTCACTAAAATCGGAGTTGTAGATCGGGGGCTCGGAGGCGAGCGAATTGTCCCAAACGCCGTTCAGGCCATGATCTGGGTCGATGAACCAGAACGTGTCCATTGCGAGCTGGTGGAGGCCAGTCGACTGGCCGCCCGCGTTCACCGCCCAGATGTTGAACCAGCCCGCGTTCTTAATCGTCCCTTCCGGATTCTCGACGATCAGCGTCTCGTTGCGGGGAACGGCGGATGTGGAACCTTGTGCAAGTGCAGAGACACTGAGCAGGAGCGCGCCGGTGGCGAGCGCTATTGATCGCAACAGCCGCATATCTTCCCTCCCTGAGTCGTTCTCGAGGTGGATGCCCAAGAGCCATTCTTTGCGAAGGGTAGCTTGCAGCTTTCTAGATCATATGTAAAGGGATATCGCTATGGCCTATCCCGATGCGCGAACACCGATGGCTTTCACGACCTCCCTTCCGACCGGTGTTGCCCGCCGCACGGTCGACTTGATCGGCCGTTGGATCGCGGACGACACGTTCTCGCCGGACCGCCCCATCCCGACCGAGCCGGAACTCGCGGCATCTCTCGGGGTGAGCCGTGCGACGGTGCGGGACGCGATCAAGGTGCTATCGGGAAAGGGGCTGGTGAGGACCGCACGCCGCTACGGCACACGAGTGCTTCCGGTCGAGGATTGGAACCTCCTCGACGGAGACGTGGTCCGCTGGCACCGCCGCGACCACCCCAGGATGCGCCGGATCTTCGCCGAGACGACGGAATTCCGTTGCATCATGGAACCTGCCGCGGCCGCACTCGCGGCAGAGCGGGCGACCGAGGCACAGGTCGGAACTATCCTTGATGCCGCCTACGCCATTCATCCTGAAGCGGACGATGTGCAGACACTCTTCGAAGCCGACTGCCGCTTCCACGTCACCATTCTCGACGCGACCCAGAATCAGGTGATGCGGCAGCTCCGCCAAATTATCGTAACAATGCTACACGTATCCTACGACTTCGGTGTGAGGCGCCAGTATAACGACCCAGTGACTCGCCAGGGGCACATTCTTGTCGCCGAGGCGATCGCATGTCGCGATGGTGAAGCGGCTCGCAAGAGCATGGCGACGATGCTCGAGAGGAACAGAAGTCTCGCCAGAGTCGAATGCTGTGCGAGACGAGGTCGTTCAAATCAGGACTAGTGAACAGGAAAGCCGGCCCAAGGCTCGATTTCAGAGCGCTGCTTTTGATGAAGCTTGAACCTGACGCGGCTCGGCGACAAGGTCGGCTTGTGGCACGTTCCGGAAGTACGCCGAACTTCTGCATTGGTGGCGTGAGCGGACTCTGCTTTCGCGTGCTCTACCTCCTTATTCTCCTACGGGCCGACATCCAGGGGAGCTAGGCTCACCCTTGCCTTGCTGCCTCGCCCTGCCAGTTTCATGCAGGGAATGGACGAACCGCACGAGGAGGGCCTCACCGTGATCTCCGGAAAAGCTGTGGCGGCCGTTTCCTGTACGCTCTTTCTGGCCGCCTGTGCCACTACGACACCAGCGGAGCGTCGCCTTGGAGATGGCGCGCCGGCCGCAGGGACTCCAGGAGCCTGTCGGCGATTGCCGGAGTCATGAGACGCCTGGACTTTCTCGAATGACCGTGTCGCATAGGCTCGCCTCGAGGTTTCTCATTTGCTTCAGCCGATGGCGGTACCAAGCCACGCGATCATCATGATCCGGTGATTCCACGATGGCTGGAGCGACCCCGGATCGGCGTCACCCCGGTCCGCCCACGGACGTACCCGAACGACAGGGCTGCGGCGAGACGTTCGATACGTTGCTCTTGGATGTGCTGCTCGACGAGAAGGGCCTTGATGGCTGTTCGTGGATCCCCACCGCAGGCTTCGATTACGGCTGTGACATCAGCTTCCATCTGATCCGTGTCCCACGCGGTCTCAACCTGATCGGTCATCGTCACCTCCTTCGGAGATCCCGAAACTACTGATTCCGAGTTCTGGCCGCCATCGGAAAGTTCACTGTTTGTTCTAATCTGTGGAATGCGGGGAAATCCCGCCCTCCTGACACTCACACCCTTCGGATCAGCTTGCAGAGAATTTTGCTGGAGACGGCCACCTCTGGAGTGGGCATGCGCGGTGACATTCAGGAGCCGCGGCCGCATGCCTTTTCACCAAGTGACTTGAGCTCGCCATGGACATTGCAACGGCTGAGCCTTCCATCAATGTCAATGATCTCGGGGCAGTCTTGGGCTTCGGCCTCACAACCGGGCCGACGATACAGTCATGGCTGCCTAGGGATCTCAGGCCGCCGGGCCGAGCCGTCCCCAGCTATGATCCCCTGGGTGAGCGGATTAAAGTTGGTCAGCCGGCGGTAGTCGATCCGAGTTCCGTCCTCGCTGACGATGGCCGTTCCGATTGGGTCGAAGCCAGTGACTTCGATCTTGGTATTGGCGGATCCTTCGGCCTGTACGAGATTGAAAAGAATGCGGGCATTCGCCGGCGACAGCCGAATGCAGCCGTGTGAGGCTGGCGATCCCAGACGGCCCGTCGCGCGGCTGCCATGGATGGCGTGCCCGGCATCCGTGAAAAAGATCGAGTGCGGCATGGGCGCGTTGTCCCACTCTCGGGAATAGTGTTCTCGGGCCAGGCGCGAGGGCGCGAATGCTCCTGTGGGCGTGGAGTAGTCGCTCGCTCCCGTCGAGACAGACCACGAGTAGCGTTCGACACCATCGACGGAAACAGTCATGCGCTGGGTTGTCTTGTTCACCAAGATGGATACCTCCGCGCTCGCAGCGCGAACGGGCAGGATAAGGGCTCCGAGGAGGCAAGCGCAGGTGATCCATTCTCGCATTGGCGGTCTCCCCGGGCCGGCCGCGTCCCTTATCAAGCACATCCCTAAGATGACGGCCGGAAACGGCTAAGGTTCCCAATGCTGCTCATTTCTGGCGGGACAGCAACTCGTCGTACTAGAGCAGGCAAGGTCGTCTCCGTAGTTGTTCTGAGTTGACACGTTGGCAGTGGGTTGGCTGAGTGGCGGCTGTCGGGGGGTGTCATGCGTCTTGTTTCCATTGCCGCTAGCGTTGCAATTTGTGCGTTCGGTTCATCAGCTTTGGCGAATTCCTTCACGCTCTCGGGTGATGCTCGCTGGGTTGCTTTGGCGAGCCGGCAGAGCCTTGATGAAGCCATCGGTGTCGCCCACGCCTACCGCTGGCGCTTTCCGACCGTGAGGGTCATGCAGGCGACGAACGGGTGGTACGCCATCGTCGCTGGACCTGAGCGGATCCCGAACCCGCGGGCTTACAAGGAGGCTTTGGTCCGGGCGGGCGAGATCCCAGGCGATACGGTCATCACCAAGGGCCAGGGATACGTTGCCGAGGTCTGGAAGCCCTCGACCTTCAAGCCTCTTATCCAGGCAAAGTACGATGGCTCGAAACAGGTCAGTCTGCGCTCCGGCGAACTGGTTCTCAACGTCTCGAGCCTTGCAAGCGGGAAGGAGAGCGGGCGCTTCCCGGTCCTCTCCGGCTACGCGAACGGCCGTCTTGCCTTCACGGCGCGCCTTGAGGAAAGCTCGAACGAGGTGCCGAACGCCGAGGTCGCCGTCGTACGCCTCGACCCCGCCAGCCCAGAGCCGCAGGTGGTCTTCTCGTCCTTCTGGGGCGGCGCGCATTGCTGCACCGTGACCATGATCGCCACGAAGATTGGCACCGAGTGGCGCGTTGTCCAAGGCAAGACCATCGACGGGGATGGTGGCTACACCTTCGATGACATCGATGGCGATGGGGCAGCCGAACTGCTCAGCGTCGACCAGAGCTTCCTCTACAATTTCGCTCCGTATGCCGGATCCTGGGCGCCGGAGAGCATCTCAAAGCTCACGGGCGATCGTCTCGTCGACGTGACGGCGCATCCAAGCTTCCGGACCTACATGCGCCAGGAGCTCTACCGGATCGAGTATCTCGCCAGCCGGGAGCCGAGCCTGTGGCGATCCAACGGGTTTCTCGCTGCCTGGGTGGCGACAAAAGCCGTCGTGGGCGAGTTCGACGATGCCTGGAACCGCATGCTGCCCCTATACGACCGAGGCACCGATTGGCCCCTGACCGAATGCACGGTGGCGAAGGTGGGCGGGTCCTGTCCGGACGGGATGGAGCGCACCATCGAGTTTCCGGTGGCCTTGCGCAAGCACCTCGAGGAGGAGGGATATATCCCGAGGAGTGCCCCGGCCCCTCGGCCGGAAAGTGTCGCGGTCGCGCGGCCCACGCCTGTCGCGCCAAGCCCGGCTCCCAAAGAGGAAAAACGTGCGTCCTCGGGGACAGGCTTTTTCGTCACCCGGGAGGGACATGTCGTCACGAACAACCACGTGATTGAAGGTTGCGCTTCTGTCCAGATCAAGCCTTCCAACGGCTCGCCCCTTCCGGCAAGGATCCTGGCCCGTGACACGACCAACGACTTGGCACTGCTGAAGGCCGACCAATCGACGGACAAGTTCGCGACTGTCCGAGCAGGCGTTCGTCTCGGGGAAGCAGTCGCTGCCTTTGGTTTCCCGCTCAACAGCGTCCTGGCGAGTTCCGGCAACTTTACCCTCGGCAACGTGACCGCACTGGCAGGTATCGGGGACGATACCCGCTTTCTCCAGATCTCGACGCCCGTTCAGCCGGGGAACAGCGGTGGGCCGCTGCTGGATGAGAATGGCAATGTCGTCGGCGTGGTGACATCCAAGCTCAACGCCCTCAAGACGGTGGTTGCCATTGGAGATGTGCCCCAGAATGTGAACTTCGCCATCAAGGCAGGGGCGCTGACCACGTTCCTGGAGAGCACCCGGGTCGAGCTTCCGGCTGCCTCTAATGCGTCACGCCTCTCGCCGCCCGATCTGGCTGATGTAGCCAGCAGCATCAGCGTGTTCGTCCGATGTGACTGAGATGCTAGCCCCACGATCGTTGGTAGTTATCGGGAGTGAGAGATCATTGTTATCGTGATCATCAGTAGCAGAAGTGATGAGCAAAATGACTTCTCTTTCCCAACATGAAGACAGATTTCTCAGATAGTTAACCACAGTTAACTCTTTCGGTCTGGGGGTAAGCGGGGCAAATTAGGGGGCCAAGCCTCAAGCTGACCGGATGACAAGGTCAGAGAGCGGCGTGATCTTCGGCTGACCTATGTTCAGTCCGAGACGATCCCCGAGATAGGTGAAGAACGACAGGCCGAGCTTGCGGCAGGTCTTCGAAAGCCCCAGCATCACATCCCGTGCCAGGCGCCCATAGGCGCTCATCGTGCCGCCGGAGATCTTGCGCTTGATCACGCACGCCCGCAGGTAGTTCTCGGACGCATTGGTATGCAGCGGGATCTCGGGATGCTCGAGCACCTGCAGCAGTTCGCCCTTGCGCCGCGCCAGGCGTGCCAGCACCTCATCGAGTTCCTTGTCGCCCATGCGCTGGCCAAAGATCCGGTTGAACTGCCGCCGGAAGGCCCTCTCCCCGCCCGGGGCAGGGCTTTCTGACTTAGCCGAGCACGCCACCAACCCTGCCGCTGCAATCTAGTCGCCCCTGAATAATGCGGCTGCACGAGGCTGGCGCTGGATTTCAGGCGACCTGAGAAGTATCCGATTGCGCAGATGAACTGATCAGGGCTGCCAGGAGCCAGGCGACAAAAAGCCTGAGCCAGTTCAGGATCAGTCTGAGATTGTGCCCGGCCGCCACGAGCAGTGCATTCATGGCGTCGCCCGCAACTCCGAGCAGGTGATTGCGTCCCAGTCGCCCGTCAGCCTTCATGTGCCCGATCATCGGCTCGATCGCCGATCGGCGTCGCAGTTCGCGCTTGATCGTCGGCGTCAGCCCCCGCCGCTGTCGCGTGATAAAGACCCGATCCGTCTTGGCGTAGTCATGCCCGCGATAGCCCTGGTCGACATAAGTCCGCTCCGGCTCGATGCCGGTCATGGCGATCACTTGGTTGATGGTGGCATCCAACGTATGGCCGTCATACGGATTGCCCTCGAGCGATTTGGAGGCGAGCACGAAGCCTTCGCGGTTGGTCACCGCCAGTGCGACCTTCGAGCCGAACTCGTACGGCCGATGTGCCTTGCCTTTGGCGATGCACACCACCTCGGGCGCATGCAGGCTGTAGAGCTTGTTCTTGCTCGTGCGCTCCTGCACCAGCAGGCGCTCTATGAGGCCGAGCAGAGGAGCAAACCGGCGTGAGAGAACCTCATCCCCGGCGACTTTCCTGGCGACATCGCGGTAGACACGGCCCAAATAGGTCTTCAGCCGCTTCAGTTCGCGGCGCATGCGCCGCATCTGACGGGCATGGGCATAGCGACCGACCTGTACGGCGGCGCGTTTGGCCAGGCGCGTGTGGGCCTGCCGCAGCTCGAGGCCGTGCCGCTTGGCCTGTCGTACCAAAGCCTGCAACGCCTTGAGATAGAGCTTGGCGTCGGTCGGATGAGTGATCGCCTTGGGCTGTACCGTGGTGTCGACGCTGATCCGCTCCAGGCTCGACGACCGCACCGCGCCGCTCTCCAGCCCGGCCTGGATGGTGGCCGCCAGCAGCTTCTCCAGTCCGTCGGGTCCGAGCCGCTTGCGCCAGCGGGTGAGCGAGCTGGGATCACAGGGCAGCTCATGCTGAAAATACTCGCAGCCACAGAACCACTGGTAATACGGGTTCTCGATCCAGCGCTGCACCACCGCCTCATCGGAGAGGTTGAAGGTGTGCTGGAGATACGACAGCCCGACCATCAGGCGCGTCGGCTTCGCGGGTCGTCCGAGCGGACGATAGAAGCGGCCGAACTCCTCATCGAAGCGGTGCCAGTCGATGAGAGCGGCGAGCCGATACAGCTCGTGACGGTGGTCGAGGATCTGATCGAGGCGGCTGCGGTAGAGATCGCCGGAACTCGGCAGCGTCGGCTTGGGTCCCATAGCAAAACACCGGCTTTGAGCGGGTCAGCACCCAGGAGCCGGCATTTTACAATGCTTCGCGAAGACGAAGAATCCTTCTGTCCCAATAAGTTGTGGGTTATTCAGGGCCGACGAAGTAGAGTAGATCAACGGTTTTAAGCGAGAGCCCCAGCGTACCTTTTCGAGGCATCAATTCACCGCTGTTTACTCAGGCTGCCAGTGACCACGACTGCTTCCTCTCGATCTCGAGGAGGTGTTCCGCCTTGCGGATGAACTCGCGTCCGGAAAGCCCTGGCTCGATTGGATCGAGATAAGAGATCGAGATCGTACCAGCACGCTTGTAGTCACGGTCAGGCCCCCAGAACAGGCCTGAGTTCAAAGCCACCGGAAGGACCTTTCGGTCGAGCCTCGTGTAAAGCAACTCCACGCCGCGCTTGAATTCGACCGGCTGGCTCACCGACTTTCGGGTTCCCTCCGGAAAGATCAGCACGGAGCGGCCCTCGGCGAGAGCGGCCCGGCTTTCGTCGATCATCTTCCGGATCGCTTTCGAACCGCCTTCCCGGTCGATCAGGATCATCGGCGACTTGCGCAGGAACCACGACACGACGGGGATCGTCAGCAGCTCCTGCTTCGCGACGATGGCCACGTTCGGAACCAGGATCAGGAACGCCAGCGTCTCCCATGTGGACTGGTGATTGGCGATGATCAGGCATGGCTCGTCGGGAATATTGCTCCGCCCGCGTTCGGCATAGGTCAGGCCGACAAGCCATTTCAGGCTGACGAGAATGCCGCGCGCCCATAACCGGGACGTCATCCGGACCCCGCGTTCAGGAGAGCCGAGCAGCCACAGGACCGCCAAAGCGGGGGCGAAAAGCCCGGTCCAGACGGTCAGAAGAATATCGAACAGAATTGAGCGGGCGCGCTGCACGGCAAATGGCTTCTTTAAAATTGCGTGTGGTGTAATCGAGAAATGAAAAGGCTCGGTGCTCTTAGCGCATCGTGCGGAAAAGTGGCCCCGGTTTTCCGCGTAGACGATGCGCCACTTAAGGGATTGAGCATCGGATCAATCCCAAAAGTGGAGTCCACTTTTGGGTCCGATGCTCTAGGCCGCTGCTGCCGGACATCGATGAGCGCGGGCAAGGACCATGCAGCGCCGCCACAGGAAAGCGGCGGCGCTTGCCGAGTTGGAAAAAGAATCGTCGGCTTTGCTACTTTGGCCTCGTCAGACCTTCGCGTCCGTCGTCTCTGTGGGCGGGGCAACACTCGGAACCGCCGCCGGCCTGCGCGCTCCGGCAAAGCGCGGCTTGGGCTTGGGAGCTGCAATCAGCCCTTCCCGAATGGCCTGCTTGCGGGCGAGCTTGCGATTGCGGCGCACAGCTTCCGCCTTCTCGCGCGTCTTGCGCTCGGACGGCTTCTCGTAAGCCTTCCGCGCTTTCATTTCGCGAAAGATTCCTTCGCGCTGCATCTTCTTCTTGAGAACTCTGAGAGCCTGATCGACATTGTTGTCGCGTACGAGAACCTGCAAGGGATGTCCTTTCTCTAATCGTTGGCTTTACTCCACCACGGCACATGCGGGTGGATCGGCAAAGGATGTGCTCAGAAGGGCTTACGTGCTTCGAATTTCGCTCTCGCGCACAGCCCGCTCGACCGCTCCGGACTTGATCCGGTACGAGACCTCTCCGCTCGGATCGGCCGGCATGAGCCGCACGACCTCGTAGATGCCGGCAGCGCTCAGTCGGGCGTCGGAGAATCCCGGATGCGCCAGGCGGACCATCTGCCGGAGTTTGAATTTATGAGACATCAGTCACTCTCCCTGCTGCTGAAGAGGCGCAGCTTACTTTCGTGCCTTGCGGGCGGCATAGCGAGCATCGCGGGCAGCCTTGCGCTCCGCTTCGAGTCTGGCATCGTTTGCCTCCTGCTCCGCCTTTGCGCGCTGCTCCTGCACCGCTTGATCCGCCGCGTGGGCTTCCCGCATGGCGGCGAGGCGCGCTTCTTCTTCAACGCGCTTTGCTGCGCGTTCAGCGAGACGAACATCGCGCGCTGCGCTCAAAGCGGCTCGGGCCAGACGCCGTTCGGCCACAGCCGGATCGTCTGCGTCGGGCCGCTGACGGAACTTTGCCAACATGGCCTGCTTCGCACTCTGAGACGCCTGAATTCGCTCGCCGAAATCTTTTTGCTTCATGTCACCTGTCAATCTTATGGAACTTGGAGTGCCGGTTATCGGACACGCCGGATGCTGGTGATATTGCCTTCAGGAAGAGTGCCCTGCTCCTGCTGTGCCCGGGCCGTCATTTCGACAGCGCGCGCATCGGAGGCCTTTTCCGGATTGTCGATCCAGAGATAGGCGCGGCGAGCGTCGTCGTAATCGACCACGAACATCACCGATTTGGCGGGGTTCTTCCGAAACGTATACATGGTTCTCTCACCAGTCTGGCCAGTGGGACATTGGCCTGTCGAAAAGAAAAAAGCCGCTCCACCCGGGAGCGGCTCGCAGTGGCACTTAATTGAAGTGCCCTGGCATTCTTATTCCGCCTGAAGGTTATTGACGGCAACCTTGCCGGAGCGGCGATCCTCAGCGGTGTCGAAGGAAACCTTCTGGCCTTCACGCAGACCGCGGATGCCGGCGCGCTCAAGAGCGGTGGCGTGAACGAACACGTCCTTGCTGCCATCGTCCGGCTGGATGAAGCCGAAGCCTTTTTGATCGTTATAGAACTTAACGGTGCCCGTAATCATGGGAATATCCTTGGTTAGGCTTGGTGTGCACGTGAGCAAAGGGCGTGCTGTCGCACGACCTCACACTCGGGTTCGTCGATGTTTGGGAAGAGTGTCTGAACGTGCGCCTGGTAGGCCAAGGCGTAGCAGCCCGATTGTCCGGCCAAATGTCGATAGCCTTTATCTAGTGCCGGCTTAGGGCAAATACAAGTGTAATCGAGCAGTAATTTGGCAGCTCAATCATGTTTGAGTTTCGGCTTTTCCAGAATTTTCGATCGCTTAACTTGCAATCCGCTGGAAAGTCATTCATATTATATCGATCCAACCGACATGTTCGGCCTGCTCTCTGAAGCTCATGATCGAGCGCCGAGCCTGCTTTCCGCACCTTTGAAGTTTGGTCGCTGCGTGAAATCCCGCAGCGGATCCGTCGCTTTGCACTGCATGCGACCTCAGCAACAATCAATGACAGCGACACGGCCCAAAGCCAAAGCCGCTCAAGGATACCATGTACACAACCCCTCATACGAAACCGGCAAAGGCCCTCCCCCAGCCCACACCGAAGAAACAGCCAAGCAAGGCGCGCACGCCCTGGCAACCCCAACAGACCAGTCTCACGCGCGAAGAAATTCGAGCGATCATTCTTGAGCAGATTGGGTAAACGATCGAGACCGAACAGGTGAACAGCTAAGGTGTGCATTCGCATTCCGGCTTTTCTGTTCTACATCGTGAGCGAGAGTGAGCGGCATCGGCGGTGGGACGGAACGGCCCCGCCCCATCCTCGCGTTCGACGGACGGGCCGAGTTTTGCACGTGCCCCGAGAAACCTCGGACATTGATGGAGACGGCATAGCCGTCAACGCGCAAGCTCAGATTTCGGCGTGCCCTTCGAGATAGAAGACGCAAGCCCCTCGAGCACGACACGGGCGCCGATCAGGCGGCAGCCGATTTCGCCGCGGCGCGACGCCTGAAAGGCGCGGAAGGGGGGTCTTCTTCAACCGCTTCGCCCAATAGGGTGCGAGCGCACAATGGGCACCGCCGCTGAGCGGCAGATGAAACTGGAGGAACAGCTCGCCGAGACAGACCTCAAGGACATGCAGCAAGCCATGGACACAGCACCGCAGAAGGAGCGTTTCGCGCCTACACGTATCGAAGCGATATCCGCGAAGCCTGGCTCAAGGCCAAGATCGATGCCATGTGGGCAGCGGATTTCGCGGCCAACGCAAAGGCATGGGAATGCCGGGCGGCCCATGACGCCAAATACGGTCGCAACGCCCTAGCCAAGGCGAGGCAAGGCTGAGAGGCAGGTGGGCTACCGAGTGGACGTCGCACCCGCGTCCTTGGGCAATCGACAAGCACAACGCGCCATCATCCCGGAGGATCATCATCCAGCCGCCAAGACGTCTCGTGGCCGCTCTCTCCACGGGCGGCACGACGAATGCGTCTTCCCTCTCAACCACATCCAGCGCGAGGAACGCTATGGCTGGGACGTGCGGGAATGGTGGTTTGAGGGCGGTGGAGAGATTTGAGGAGAAGGACCGCAAGGGTTTCGAAAACAAGCCATCGACGGACCTTGACGCATCCCCGGCCGTCTTCCGCCTTTGATCCGTTTTAGATCTTCGCGCTGATATGCAAGCTGGCTTGGTCTTATCCAGCCCTAGCGCATCGTGCGGAAAAGTGGACCCGGTTTTCCGCACTCAACGATGCGCTCTTCAAAGAGTGGAGCATCGGGGTGACAGGGCGGGCCCTTACGTCGGCCGGCCCGACTCCGCACGGTTCCAGCCGCGGCCACCGTCTCCATAAGGCTCATGTCCGTTGACCGTGACGGCGACCGTGTCCTCCAGCTTGATGAAACCTCGCTGCGGGTGCTGGAGCGTTGTCTCGATCGAGATGACCATGCCCGCTGGGAGAGGACGGTCCCGGTCGAAGGCCGAACAAGGCCACGGGCTATTTGCAGTCAGCCGAGGCGCCTCATGGCTGATCAGGCCCATGCCGTGCGCGACAAAGCTCGCCTTTCCGGCAGTCAGCCGCGGCATCAACGGCTCGACCGCTGCATAGATCTCTGCACCGAGCACCCCATCCCGAAGAGGTTTGCGCGCTGCGTGCTGGACCTCATCGATCTGCTCCAGCAGTTCACGGAGCTCGGCATCAGGCTCACCCAAGATGCCCATGCGGCAGAGATCGCCGATATAGCCCCGGTAGTTGCCGCCGGAGTCCAGCGACATGATATCGCCCTCTTCGAGAACCTGATCCGACGGGGCACGGTTGAGGCTCTTCCCAGCAGTGACCAAGCAGTATTCGAAGAGCAGTCCCCGGACGGTCTCCTCGCGCCGAAGGGCTTCAACGACTTCGCGTTTGGTCTGGCCTGGACGCACGGTCGAAAAGACTGCGAGCATGGCGTCGACGACGCCTTCGGATGCCTGCCGCAGCAACTGCAATTCCGCCTCCGTCTTCACAGCCCGCAGGCGCTCGAGCGTGAAGACCGCATCCACGATCTCGCTTCCTGGCGTCGCATCCTTCAGGACGAGATAGGCATCGGCAGGCAGAAAACCTGCCTCGATCCCAATCCGGTTCAGGGAACATCCGAGCCGACGAAGATGGTCGACGCATAGCTGCATGGCATCGGTTGTTGTCCGCGCCGCTGCCTGAACGTTGGGAACCCAGAAACGCCCCAGCTCTTGCTCGAATATTTCGTGCGGGTTGGCGATGTAGGCACTCGCCTCGGGGCGCCCGCGGCAGTAGATGAAGATGGGAAGATAGCGGCTCAATCCGATCGCATCCATGTAGTCGAACATGAAGAAGCGATAGCCGCCCAACATGTATTGAACGTTGTGCTTTGACGTGACGATCAGCACGTCGAGGCCTGCCGCCTCCATCAACGTATCAAGCTGCTGATGATTGAAGGGAGGAACGCCCCGGTCAGAAGGCGTGTTGGAGGCGTTCTCGGAGGTCATCGACTTCTCCCGATGCTGCCACGGCACCTTGGCGCGAGCGTATCACAACTGCCACGATTGGAATACTCCGCACCTCGTCCAGATGCGATCGCCGACTCTTTGCTGAGCCATCCATAAGGTTGATGCCGTCGAGCAGGAGGCCCAACCCGGAAAAGCAGCTGGAGACCAGCTCACGCCACGACAGGAAGCAGCATCGTGATCGCAGAGCGAAGGTCTGGAGCTGGCACGGAACCGAAGTCCACGAACCGTAGGAACCTTCCGCTGACCCAAACTGTCAACGTCATGTCCTGATCGATCAAGCATCATGGAATGGGAAGGCTAAATTTCACTTCGATCATGCGCGCGAGCGGCGCGCCATCCGGTAACGCGCTGCAGTTTGCAAGACTTGCCGATTGCGGCTGGCGCGGACGCGGGCGGCAATCGCATTGACGGTGCATCGCAGGCGGATGTGGACCGACGTTTGCCAGGATGGAGGTCGGCCTGACGCCGTCGAGGACCAGATCCGCACTCTCATAGTGAGAGAACGAAGACGGAGTGAAAGGTGGCAGAGATGAAGCTTCTTCCGATCGCATTATCGGCACTCATGGGCGGGTTCCTGGTCGCAAGCACCGAAGAGGCCCGTGCCGTGGTTTACTGCCAATACGTCAATTATCCGGTCGGCTGCGTCGCACGGCCTGGCGTCGTGTTGCGGCCGCGACCGATCGCACGGGCCGTGGCGACGCCGGGCGTCGGCGCCCCGGGTGTAGGGGTGCGGCCCGGAACACCGATGAATCGTGGCGGCCCGGTCAATCGGGTGGGCCGGCGCTGAGCTGCCATTTTGACGTGTCCGGCAGAATCGAGCCTCTCCACTCGACAGCAACGGGGTCTTGGACGGATCGGACCTGCCATGTGCAGGCCCGCGCACGAATACGAGATCGACGCGCCCAAACCCCAAGGGGACGTTCGATATCGATCGGTATCCTTGCCTCACTTCCGACTGCCGCCGCCCCATGATGGCCTCCTTGGCAGGACGAGCGAGGCTGGTTTCGGCATGGCAGCGGAACGGATGCCGTGGTGGGCGTGGACATGGCCCGGCGTGGCCTGGGCCATCCTCCTGACGGCGCTCTTCGTGGGGTCGGGCGGCCCTATGGCAGCAGTGGCAGGAGCCGTCCTCATCGCCACCGTGTTCGCGGCCGTGTACCACGCCGAGGTCGTCGCCCACCGGACGGGCGAGCCGTTCGGCACGCTGGTTCTGGCCGTCGCCGTGACGGTGATCGAGGTGGCCCTCATCGTGTCCGTCATGGTTGCGGCGCCCGGCGAAAAGGCCGGGCTGGCCCGGGACACGGTCTTCTCCGGCGTCATGATCGTGATGAACGGCATCGTCGGCCTGTGCCTGCTCTGGGGCGGTGCCCGCCATCACGAACAGGGCTTTCAGGTCCACGGCGCCAGCGCCGCGTTGGCCGTCCTGGCGGCGCTCACCACCCTCTCGTTGGTTCTGCCGAACCTCGTGTCGAGCATGCCCGGTCCGGCGTTCAGCACCCCGCAGCTCGTGTTCGAAGGGGTAGTGTCCCTGGTGCTGTACGGCGCGTTCGTCTTCATCCAGACCGTGCGGCACCGCGACTACTTTCTCCCGCCCGAGGCCGGCGACGAGGAGGCGCACGCCCCACCGCCCTCGAACCAGACAGCCGCGATCAGCACCGGCCTGCTGATCGTTTCTCTGGTGGCCGTCGTGGCGCTCGCCAAGTCCCTGACGCCGACGCTGGAGGTGGGAATCGCCTGGCTCGGCGTGCCCGAGGCCGTGATGGGGATCATCATCGCGGCCGTGGTGTTGCTGCCCGAATGCCTGGCGGCGCTCAGGGCGGCCCGGGCCAACCGCTTGCAGACCAGTCTCAACCTGGCGCTCGGATCGGCCCTGGCGGCCATCGGCCTGACGATCCCCGCGGTCGCCGCCGTCTCGATCATGCTGGACCAGCCCCTGGAGCTTGGATTGGACGAAAAGGACAGCCTCCTGCTGGCGCTGACGCTCTTCATTGGCGTGATCACGCTGGGGACCGGCCGGACCACGGTGCTCCAGGGCGCCGTCCACCTGGTCATCTTCGCGGCATTCCTGTTCCTCGCCGTCGTGCCGTAACAACGCTTGGGTGGGTGGCGAATCTCCGGCGGGGCGATCCCGTCCAATCGTTCCGCTGACAGGCGAAGCCCAAAGGATTATGCTGACGCCACAAGCAAGGATCCCGCGTTCGACTTCGGCTCGCGACGGGCCATTTTTGATCGACATCATCGACATCCCTGTCGACGTCGCTGCGTACCGCGTGGTTGCGCAAGATCCGAGGCAGGGAGGCAACGCAGCCTTGGGCGCCCCTCCCGCCATAAGACCATCCACGACATCCCGGGGATCGGATCCCGATCAGGGCGGCACCCCGGCGTTGCCGGTGACGTGCCGGGGAGGACGTCATGGGAAGGGCTGCCGGTGGCAATGCAACGGCAGGGATTGGCAGAGGGAGGTTGAGATGTTGTCACGACGACACTTTTGCTGCGCGGGAGTCCTGGTCGGCACGACCGCGGCCTTCGACGGGTCTCTTGCCGCCGACGCATGCGCGGTGCAGACGCGCGAACGACAAGCGGCCCTGAACCCCGATGACGCGCTGGCGGAACTCAAGGCCGGCAACGAGCGCTTCCTGTCGCGGAACATGCGCAATTGCGACCTCCTGGATCAAGTCAGAGCGACGGCCGGCGGGCAGTATCCCTTCGCAGCGGTCATCGGCTGCATCGACTCCCGCGTGCCGCCCGAGCTGGTGTTCGACCAGCGCATCGGTGACATCTTCAGTGCCCGCATCGCCGGCAATGTCGCCGAGGATGACGTCGTCGGCAGCGCAGAGTTCGCGACCAAGCTGGCCGGGGCGAAGCTGATCGTCGTACTGGGGCACAGCGAGTGCGGCGCGGTCAAGGGCGCCATCGATGGCGCGGAGCTCGGAAAGCTCACCCATCTGCTCCAGCGCATCAAGCCGGCAATCGCGGCCAGCGGGAACGTCCCGGGGGAGCATACCTCGAAGAACAAGGAGTTCGTGCAGCAGGTCGCGACAACCAACGCCAGATTGGCCGCCCAAGGGCTTCAGGGGGACAGCCAGGTCCTTCGTGACTTGGTCGCCCAGGGTGAACTCAAGATCGTCGCGGCAATGCATGACGTCGCCACCGGGCGCATCACGTTCATGGAATAAGTGTCCTCGGAATAAACGTCCGACCCTGGCACGTCTGCGCCTTCAGCCGGATTTCCGTGGTGCGAAGGTAAGTGGACCTTGAGGCATCCTCGGCTGTCTTCTGCCTTTGACCCGCGATGATCATTCGAACCGATCCGCTCCACGACCGCGCATGTAGGCCTGGGGGCTGCATCCCATCTCGGTCCGGAACGCGTACACGAATGCCGATGTCGAGCCGTAGCCGAGTTCCATCGCCGTGCGCGTCACGTCCAGGCCGCCGCCCATGAACTCGATTGACTTGAACAGCCGCAGGCGCCGGCGCCAGGAGCGCAGGCTCATGCCCACCTCCGCCTCGAAGCGGCGGGCTAGGGTCCGCTCCGACATCCCCAGTTCCGCGCCCCATGTCCTTGGCCCGCGTCGGTCGGCCGGATCCGCGTAGAGCGCCTCGCACAGCGCCATCAGGTGCGATCCGCCGCGCGGCCACGGGAGCGCGCCCGGCAGGGGCTGTGCGCGTCGGAGTTGGTCAAGGATCAGGTTCGTCACACGGCCAGCGTAACCGTCACGATCCTCCTCTCTCTCGATCGCGGTGGCCTCGACGATGAGCTCCTTCAGGAGCGGAGAAACACCGAAGACGGTTGGAGCCGTTGGAAGGCCACGCCCGGCCTCGTCGGCAATCCAAAGGCTGCGGAACTCCGCCCCGAGCAGGGACCCGACCCGGTGCCGCAGGCCCGTCGGCAGCCAGACGGCCTGCTCCGGCGAGATCACGAAGGAGTGCCTCTCCACGGCCACCGTCAGCACGCCGGAGATTGCGTAGACCATCTGGTTCCAGCGATGGGCATGTTCCGGGAAGGAATGACGCGCCGGGATAGACTGCGCCCGTACGGTCATTGGCTGGGGCGGTGCCATCCCAGGCGGTGCGTCGATTGTTTCCCAAGCCATATCGCCCTCCAGAATGGCAGTTGTTCTACACCATCTGGCAGTCTGTCAAAAGACGGCCGAGCAGCGGTCGAATATATAGAATCCAAGCACGCGCCTATGCGCACCCGATATCAGACCGAGGACCCTGCCATGACCCGCCTCGACAGCCGTGGCCTGCCACTCTCGACGACGTCCGACCGCGCGGCCGACCGCTACCGGGAGGGCGTCGACCTGCTCCTCTCCGCTTGGCCCGGCGCTGCCGAGGCCCTGGACGAAGCCATTGCGGCCGATCCGGATTTCGCTCTCGCCCACGCGGCCCGCGCCCGCATGCACACCATCCGGGCCGAGCTGGCCAAGGCCAAGGCGCGGATCGCGACAGCGGAGGAGATCGTTGCTCGGCGCGGGACCGAGCGGGAGCGCAGCCATGTGGCGATCCTGTCGCTGGCCATCAATGGCAACTCCGCCAAGGCCTTGGAGCGGGCGCTCGCCCATGCCGAGACTTGGCCGCGGGATGTGCTGATCCTCTCGCTGCCCCTTGGCGCCTTCGGGCTCTTCGCCTTCTCCGACATGGCGGACCACGACCAGGCGCGGGTCGATCTCTGCGAACGCCATGCCCGCCACTACGATGCCGACGACTGGTGGTTCCTCACCTACCGGGGCTGGTCACACGCGGAGAACGGCAATGTCGCGCATGGCCGGGCGCTTACGCAGCGCGGCTACGACCTGCGCAGGAACAATGCCAACGCGGCGCATGCCCTCTCGCATGCCATGTACGAGGGGGGCGCGCACGACGAGGCGGAGCGGCTGATCGCGGACTGGCTGCCGGGCTACGACCGCTCGGGAATCCTGCATGGCCACATCGCCTGGCACTCGGCGCTCGGCGCGCTGGAGCGTGGCGATCCCGAGAGCGCACTGGCTATCTACGCGGACTACATCCAGCCGTCGGTGACGGCGGGGATGCCGGTCAACGTGGTCAGCGACACCGCCTCGTTCCTGTGGCGGCTCAAGGCCTATGGCCACACCGTGCCGGCGGGGCTGTGGCAGGACGCGGCGTCTTACTCCAGCGGATACTTCCAGAAGGCCGGCTTCGCGTTTGCCGACGTCCACATGGCCCTCATCGCCGCGGCGACCGGTGACAAGGCTGCGCTCGAAGAGCGTGTGAAGGCCCTGATGGAGATGATTGAGACCGGAGCCTTGCCCGCGGGGCCGGTGGTGCCGGCGATCTGCCGTGCCGCCTTGGCGTTCGCGGAGGAAGATTACGCAGGCTGCGCCCGCATCCTCGAGCCTGTCGCAGTTGATGTGGTGCGTATCGGTGGCAGCGGCACACAGCGTGAGATGATGGAGGACATGCTGCTGCTGGCCCTGATGCGAAGCGGCGAACCCGTGAAAGCTACTCAGCTTCTCGACCGCCGCCTGCACCGCCGCCCGTCGCCGCGCGACGCGCGCTGGCATGGCCTGCTCGCAGCCTGAGGATCCCCATGTCACATGCTGATGCCAATGCCGCGACCGGACTCGTGCCCGCGCTCTGCTCCGGGGATGCCGATGTCCTGAGGCTCGCGGTCGCGCAGGCGCTCGCCGGGGCGAACTCGGCGGTCGTCTACGCCACCGGCGCCATCGTCGGCAACATGCTCGCCCCCAGCAAGGCGCTCGCCACGCTGCCGATCTCGATCTTTGTGGTCGGGATGGCGGCCTGCACCCTGCCGGCCGGGGCCATCGCCCGGCGCCATGGCCGCCGCGCCGCATTCCTGACGGGGACGGGATGTGGCGTGCTCACCGGACTGCTCGCCGGCCTCGCGGTCGTGCTGGGCTCGTTCTGGCTGTTCTGCTTAGGCACGTTCTTCGGCGGGGCCTATGCCGCTGTGGTCCTGTCGTTTCGCTTCGCCGCCGCCGATTGCGTTTCGCCGGAGCGACGCCCGCGGGCATTGTCCGCCGTCATGGCCGGCGGAGTGTTTGCCGGAATCATCGGTCCCCAGCTCGTCACCTACACCATGGACCTGTGGCAGCCATATCTGTTCGCGGCGACGTTCCTGGCGCAGGCCGCCATCGCGGCCGTGTCCGCCCTCGTCCTGCTCGGGGTGCGGGTGCCGATGCCGACAGCGGCAGAGGTGGCCGGCGGCCGTCCGCTGGGCGAAATCGTGCGCCAGCCCCGTTTCATCACCGCGGTCATCTGCGGGGTCGTCTCCTACACGCTCATGAACTTCATCATGACAGCTGCTCCCTTGGCGATGCGCCTGTGCGGCCTGTCGCAGGAATCGTCGAACCTCGGCCTGCAATGGCACATCATCGCAATGTACGGCCCGGGCTTCTTCACCGGGCGGCTGATCACGCGCTTCGGCGCACCCGGCGTGGTAGCCGGCGGATTGGCCTTGACCGCTGCCTCCGCCGCCATCGGGCTGACGGGGGTGGACATGGCGCATTTCTGGCTCACCCTGATCCTGCTCGGCGTCGGCTGGAACTTCGGCTTCGTCGGCGCGTCGGCCCTCGTGCTGGAGTGCCACCGCCCCGAGGAACGGACGCGGGTGCAGTCACTCAACGACTTCCTGGTGTTTGGGACAATGGCCCTTGGCTCCTTCTCGTCCGGCAGCCTGCTGACGGCCTATGGCTGGGACACGGTCCTCTGGGTGTCGTTCCTGCCCCTCATGGTAGCGATTATGACTCTTGTCGCCACGGCATCGTCCCGCACCGGTCGAAGGGTCGGGTGAGACGCGCAATGCGCAAGGGCCTTCAGCTGTCCCATGACAATGTCGGCTCCGAATACCGTGATTGCCGGATGGAGTCTGAAAATGGGCACGTCTGCGACCATAACCGAATTTCCATAGTGCAAAGGTAAGCAGACCTTTGCGCATCGTCTGGCAACTGCTTTTGCTCGGGTCAATTCCTCGGCCCAGTCAGGTCATGATGACGAAGAAGCCTTTCCTCCTACCTCATGCGAAGTTGCGCTGTCGGCTCGGCCAACGATCCGGGTAAGAGTTCGGACAAGGTGTCACTGAAGGCCTGATGCGAGAACGGCTTCAACAGCACGCAATTGTGCTGATAGCGCTGAGGAATGACGCTGGAATCGTAGCCTGTCATGAAGATGAACGGGATGTTGCGATAACGCAGGACATCCGCAATGGGATAGACCACGTGGCCATCCACATTGATGTCGAGGATGGCGAGATCGAAATCCGCCTCGAGCGCCAATGTCATGGCCTGTTCGAAATTGGCAGCTGAGCCGACGACGTGTCCTCCGAGATCGCACACCATGTCTTCGATCAGCATCGACACCATGGTCTCGTCTTCGACGATGAGCACGCGGGGCTGCCGCTGATCAGGCATCGGAATCCTCGCGATGGTCCCGACCGGGTGAATGGATCCCTGCATGTGAGCCTCGCTGTTTCGAATGGACGACGTGTGCCTCGCTTGACCCGAGGAATCGTCCATGCGGGTCAGGGTCGTCGGTTTCAACAAGGGTCCTGCCGCTCGTGAGCGGCAGGACGTTCAGCTCGCTTACCGCCGCCGTGCGGCCTGGATGTCCCGGGCCTCATCGATGACCTGATCGAACACGTCAGGATCGATCTCGAGTCCGAGCTTCTCGTTGAGGATCTCGACGGGCTCCTCCGGCACACCGGCCTTCGACAATGCGGCCAGAGCCTTGGCGGCCTCGGTGATCTCGGCATCGGTGATCTCATCCTCGGTGCCCTTGCCCAGCGCCAGGGCCTTCTCGTAGGTCGCGATGAGGCCGACCGTCGAATGAGCCGCCGCGTGCTGCCGGGCTGTCGCCGAAGCATTGACCGCATTCATGCGGCCGAGCTTGGCGGTGTCGAGACCGATGGTCCTGGCGTTCGAGGCTGCCTGCTTCGCTTCGGTGGAGACTTTCGTGTCCTTGGCCTCGCGCGTGGAGCTGCGCGCCTGCTCGGCCCGCGCCTGACCCTTTTCCTGGCCCTTTGCGGATGCATCGCCGGGGCCGGAGCTGCGGCCGCTGCGCTCGCTGCCGCCTCCGCGGGAGCTCTCACCGCCGCCGCCGCGCGAACCGCCGTCGGAACCGCCTCCATGGCCACCGCCATTGCCCCCGCCGCCGGAATTTCCGCCGCCAGAGTTGCCACCGCCATTGCCGCCGCCGTTCCCTCCTCCGTTGCCGCCACCGCCGCCGTTTCCGCCGCCATTTCCTCCACCGTTGCCGCCGCCATCGCCACCCTTGGCCTGGGCCTGGGACTTCTCAAGCTTGAGCGCGGTCATATCGAGCGACAGAGGCTGCAGGCTGACAGCGAGACCCAGGGCGAGAGCCGAAGCCGTGAGAGCAAGACGTTGTGTCATGAAGCTTCCTTCCGAGAGATTATTGGGCCTTTGAGCCCCTTACCCGAGAGTTACGTGAGAAAATTTCCCACGTCAACTTTCGCGTGGGATTGCTTCCCACATGCAATCCGCTTACCTAGTCGGTATGTCCGGCGATGCCCCCCGCTCTCTCGAACCAGCCAAACTGCACGCCCCCCTGGCGAGGCTGCTGCGCCCGCTCGTGCGCCTCCTGATCCGGAGCGGGATCACGTTTCCCATGCTGGCGGAACTGCTGCGTGAGCTCTACGTGAACGTCGCCGAGTACGACTTCGCCCTCCAGGGCAAGGAACAGACGGACAGCCGCGTCAGCCTCCTCACCGGCATCCATCGCAAGGAGGTTCGCCGGCTGCGGGGGGCGGGAGCGCCCGTCAACACGGTGCCGGCGACCGTCTCCCAGACGAGCCGGATTCTGGCCCGCTGGCTGGCGGATCCGGAATTCACCGGCAGCGATGGCCGCCCCCTGCCCCTCCCACGCATGGCCGAGTCGCCGCAGCCATCCTTCGAGCGCCTCGTCGCCTCGGTGACCCGCGACGTGCGGCCTCGCGCCGTGCTGGACGAGTGGCTCGATCGCAAGCTGATCGTGCTCGACGCCGACGATCGCGCCGTTCTGGTCGAGGCGGCCTACGTGCCGCGCGGCGGGGACGATCAGCAGCTCTACTATCTCGGGCGCAACCTGCACGATCACATCGCCGCTGCGGTCGCGAATGTGGAAGCCTCATCGCCGCAATTCCTCGAACGGGCCGTCCACTATGACGGGCTGACGAAGGAACTGGCGGAGCAGCTTCAGCAACGCTCGCGCGAGGTTGCGATGGAAGCCCTTCAGCAGCTCAATCGTGAAGCCCACGCTGCCAGCGACAAGGCACCGCCCGGTCAGTGGCGATGGAACTTCGGCGTTTATGTTTATTCCGAAGAGGTTGCGCCCCCTGCGGCGGCAGAGACGTCCACCAAGAGCAACGATAAAGGAAGCTAGGACGTGACGGATCACGCCGTTTCAATCGCACGAAAAGCGGCCTGCTGGCTGGCCGCGCTGCCGCTGCTCGCCGTTCCGCTGGAGACGGCACGGAGCCAGAGTGCGCAGGACCGCGGCATCGGCGGCACTGGGGTGATCTCAGATGGTCAGGATGGCGACCGAGGCATCGGCGGCACGGGCATGATGGGTCGGATCCGCGGCTTCGGCAGCATCATCGTCAATGGCTTGCACGTGAACTATGCGCCGGACGTGCCGGTGCGGATCGACGGGCAGCCTCGGGCCGTTGCCGACCTCAAGATCGGTCAGGTGGTGCGGGTGGTTGCCGAGACCCGCAACGGCGGGCTGGCAACACGGCAGATCGATGTCGCCAGTGAAGTTGTCGGCCCGATCGAGACGACCGGCAGAACGACGCTGAAAGTGCTCGGCCAGACCGTCTCTCTCGAAGCACTCGGCGTTGCAGGTCAGTGGCAGCGCGGCGAGCGCGTGGCGGTATTCGGCCTGCGGCGACCGGATGGAACCGTCGTTGCGAGCTTGATCGAGCGCAGGGATTGGGGCCCTGACAGGGTTGCCGGCCGTTTGACCAAATCGCGCGACGGCAGCTTCAGGATCGAGCAATTGAGACTGACCGGAGTCGATCCTGCGCTCGTCGGTGCCAGGGCTGTGCTCGAGGGATCGATTGACAACGGCGCTCTCAAGGTCGCCGGCGCGGCACGGGAACGGGATCTCCTCGGTGGGAATGTCCGGCGATTCTCGATCGAGGCCTATGTCGAGCGGACGCGCAGCGGGCTGCGCCTCGGTTCGGGGCTCGAAGTGGCTGGAAGCGCCTCCTCGGCTCTGCCCGTCGGATCATACGCTCCTGCGGTGGTAACCGTCGTGTCCGATCAGCGCGGGCGCCTCGGCATCGAGGGTGTCTCGCTCGAAGGAAAGCCGACACCCTCGAGCGGACCGCGCCAAGGGCTGGATACCGGCAATTCCCGCAACACGCCGGCCGATGCGCAGGGACGTGGAGCCTCGCCGCAACGCGATCTGCAACCTGGATCTGGTCGCTCCCTCCGCAACGACTCCTCGCCTGGTGCGGCACGCGGGCGCGACGATCAGAGCGGCTCTTCCGGCAACCGTTCCGGTGGAGGCGGCAACGGCAATAGCGCCAATGGTGGAGGCAATCACGGCGGCGGTCGGGGTGGCGATCACGGCGGTGGCGGTGGCAAAGGGGGCGCAGACAGCGGTGGCGGCGGTAGCGGCAATGGAAATGGCGGCGGCAACGGCCGCGGCGGTGGAGACAACGGAAATAGTGGCGGCAATGGCGGTGGGAACGGCGGCGGCAACGGCAGAGGCGGAGGCGAAGGAAGACGCTAAAGATTCTTCCATTTGCTTGGAATCGTCTCTTTTCTTTGCCGCATTTTTCGGCGAACCGAATCCGCTTCGCCGAAAAACGTTCTAAGGTCTGTGGGGATTCACGAGAGTTTGGGCTTATGATTCAAGCTCTTGATGGATCGCTATGTATTGACGGATGCCCAGTGGGCGAAGATGGAGCCGCATTGTCTGGGTAAGCCAACCGACCCCGGACGCAGCGGCAGCGACAACCGCCGCTTCGTGGAGGCCGTGCTGTGGATCGTGCGCACCGGCTCGCCATGGCGCGATCTGCCCGCGCATTTCGGGCACTGGAGCACGGCGTTTCGCCGCTTCAGCGACCGGCGCAAGGCCGATATCTTTGTGAAGCTCTTCCAAGCCTGCTCGGACGAACCCGACAGGGAATACACAATGGTCGACGCCACCATCGTCAAGGTTCACCGCCACGGACAAGGCGCAAAAGGGGGACTGAGAGCCAGGCCATAGGCCGCTCCAAGGGCGGCATGACCACCAAGATCCTTGCGTTGACCGACGCGCTCGGCAATCTCGTGCGCTTCGAACTCCTGCCCGGCCATCGCTTCGACACGGTCGGCGTCGAGCCGCTGATCGACGGGATCGATTTCGGTGGTCTCATCGCCGACAAGGCCTTTGACAGCGATACCATCATCGCCGATCTCGATGCGCGCGGTGCCAAGATCGTCATCTCTCAGCACCCAAGACGCGCAAGACCCCTGCCGCTCGATCGCGAACTCTACAAATGGCGGCATCTCATCGAAAACTTCTTCTGCAAGCTCAAAGAGTTCAAGCGCATTGCCATGAGAGCCGACAAAACCGACCAAAGCTTCTCCGCCATGATCTATCTCGCAGCCGCCGTCATCAATTCACGATAAATCCCCACAAGCCTTAGCCGACCAGATGGAAGCTGTTCTTGCCCAGATCGATGCCGAGGGTGGCGATCGCCGCAGAGAAAGAAGACCGTGACATGGGACATGCTCCTTGCGTGACTCGAAGCCCCACAGCTTACGAACAAGCGGGGCAGGAGCACGGCCGGATCATCCCATTAGCGGTGATCCTCGACGTCGGATCAGGCCGATCCGCCGCCTTCGAGGGCCTGGATCACCGACATGGAATGGATCATCTCGGACGTCGAATGCCCGGTCTCGGGGGCATAGACCAGCTCCTAGCCGAACCGGCAGCCTAGGCGGGAGGCTTGGCGCCGGCCGAGGGCAAAGGTCCGCTCGCCGCGATCCTTGCGCCGCGCCCCTTGGCGCTGGGCCTCCACGGTCATGGTCAACTGGGAATCCTCTGGGTCGTCGTCCTCGGTGCCGAGATAGATCGTCGCCGGCGCCCCCAGGTAGGCTCTCAGCTTCGCACGCTCCTCGGTGGCGTTGTAGACGCCTCCCATGCCGTAAGGCACGGCCTCGCCCTCAGGATAGCGGCCGAGCAGCGGCAGTACGTAGGTGGATGCGTTTGCCACCACGATCGGCGGGCCGGATCCGGACGGGTTCTGCGCTTGCTGATCCACGCTCGACGCTGCCTCCGGTGGCCACTCACGCTCGCGGACCAAGGCTCGCGGGCGCGCCTCATGATAAACCCGTGACGGATCCTGTCCATGGCCGCCCCGTCGTGCGGCGAGGAGCGAACCGGTCCGGGGGCCCTCGCGGTTGCGCATGATGGCGTCGTCTCGGCAGGCGGGCTCGTGTCCTGCCGCCCTCGCCCGAAAAGGCAGGCATGGGTCAATCCAAAGGAGTACGCCGGATGCCATCTCACGAAGGAGCGACGATTCTTGTAGCTTGATGTCGTGGCTGACCGGCCGCCCTCCGGCGCCGTCGACGATCGCGACGGCGCAATGTCTCGCCGCGGATCGAGGAGAGCAGCGCATGCTCAGGATTCCAGAGGAATTGGCGGATTTGCACAAGATCGAGCTGAGCCATTACGCGGATTTCTCGAACGCCGCCGCTCTGCACGAAGCCGTTTCCTGGTGCTATTTCTTCCCGTATCTCTATTTCCTGGGAGTGAGCGAACCTCGCCAGGCCCTGTTGTTCGAGCGGATCGAAGGATCGATCCTCCTCTACAGGCTGCAGGAGCGCAACGAGAAGCTCAGGCTGGGCCTCCTTCTCCCGCCGTTTCCCTTCGCTCGTCTCCCGTTGCGGCGGGCCCTCGAGCGCATGCGAGACTTCAACCACAACCGGGCCGGCCGGATCATCCGGATCCAGGAAAGCGACGCCCTGCCGCTCGCGCGGGAAGGTCTCGAGATACGCTTCCACAGCGACGAGTACATCTACGACTGCGCCGCCGTTCTCGCGATGAGGGGCGGCTCCTATGAGGCGCTCCGCAGGAAGATCTCGCACTACGCCAACAACGCGAGTGTCGTCGTGCGGGATTTCTGGAAGGAGGACGCGCAGGGCTGCATGAAGCTCAGGAAGAAATGGTACAAGGGCCTACTCAACGCCGGCGTGAAGGTCGGTCCCTATTACCGGTACAGCCAGGAATGCCTGGCGAACGCGGAAGTCTTCTCGAGCGATGTGCTGAGCGGCCAGGTCATCGAGGTGAACGGCGCCGTCCGGGCCTTCACATTCGGGGGAGCGATCAACCAGAGATACGGCAGCATCTTCATCACCATCTCCGACCACGACCTGCCGGGCCTCGCGTATCTGCAACGCTACCATCTGATGAAGAAGCATCCCCACATCGCCTACTTCAACGACTTTTCGGACAGCGGTCGGGCCGGGCTGGCCCAGATGAAGCGGACGTTCAGGCCGGTACGGATGCACAGCCTGTATTCGGCACGGGAGCATTGACGCGTTCGACGTCACAGCAGAGGCTCGCGCGGCGCGGCGGGATGGTCTCGGCCGGCCACCGGCCGACGGGCGTGCCGCCTCCGAGGAGGGCTTCGCTCTCGTTCACGGCGAGGCTCGATAGGCGATAGAGGATGAAGCCGTCCTTGTCCGATGTCACCGTGGCGAGGACTGCACCGAACACGTCCCTGATCTCTCCGAGAACCTCGCCGGCGGCCTCTGGTATCCGGCTCCGACAGGTCCTTCGCCGGATACCAGAGGCCGCCGCAGGGGGTTGACGGGACCCACATGGTGACGAAGTCCGGCTCGGACTGCGGCTGAGGCTCGACCGGCCCCTCGATTATGCCGAGATGGTGCATCACCCGCAGGAAGCGTTGGTGCACGGATCGTTTAGCGGTCAGGATGTAGTCGAGCGGCGATCGAAATAGCTAGTCTGTCCCAGTCATGCCTTTCAAACACAATGCCGTCCACCGCCCTCGCATCGGCAAGATGAAGTTCAAGGTGACGAACTGGCAGGAGTATGAGGCGGGCCTTCGCCAACGAGGCAGCCTGACGGTGTGGATCACGCCCGAAGCGCTGTCGCTGTGCAAGCGCCGAAGCGGACGACGCGCGGCGGCGAGCCGCGCTATTCCGATCTGGCGATCGAAACGGCCCTGACCGTTGGCTTGGTGTTTGGCCTGCGGCTGCGTCAGACAGAGGGCTTGCTGGCATCGGTGCTGCAGCTGATGGGATTGGATCTCGCCGTGCCTGATCACACCACCCTCAGCCGACGGGCACGGACCTGGCGATTGTCTGAACGGCAAATTCCTCGCATTCCCTCATCAGGACCTGTCCACGTTGTCATCGACAGCACCGGGCTTGAAGTCTACGGCGCTGGCCCATGGTGGGAGGAAAAGCACGGCGCCAGGTCACGGCGGAGCTGGCGCAAACTGCATCTGGCGCTGGATGCTGATACCGGCGAGATCGTAGCCCATGTCATGACCGACCAGGACACTGGCGACGCCTCGCAGGTGGAGCCGTTGCTCGACCAGATCGGCATCCCGATCCGCCAATTCACCGCCGATGGCGCCTATGATGGCAAACCGACCTATGACGCCGTCATGAAGCACAGCGCCAACGTGGTGGAAAGGCCGGACACTGAGCCCTCCACGCAACGAGACCGGCATATTGAGGTGGTCAAAGCAGGCGGGCGGATGAAATGGCAAGCTGCGACCGGCTACGGCAAGCGATCTCTGATCGAGACTGCAATCGGCCGATACAAGGCCATCATCGGGAGACGGTTGAGGGCGCGGTCGTTCAGCGCAAAACAGACGGAGGTCGCCATCGGCTGCACCGTTCTCAATCGCATGCTGGCATGCGCACGCCCGAAATCCGTCCGTTGCAAGTCAGCCGCAGTGTAGGAAGCGGCATCGAAGACCATGATTACAGATCTCTCGATCCATGCACCAACACCCTAACGAGATACCCTTTTGTCTGTAGTCCACTTTGAACTTAGTTTAATTCCATTGATCCCATTGCCGGTTCAAAAGTCGAGGCAGAACCTGATCCGACCTGCTTCCGAGGAAGGATTGCGATGACCGGCCTTCTTTCGACCGAAAACAAATTGAACAAATCAGGTCTCGTCACTCAGCCGTTCGCCGTACCTGGGCCCCTCAGGTTGGTGAACATGGTGGAACGAACCATTGATTTGGTAGATCTTGCACCCATTAAGGTCGAGGATGCTGACACCTTCCTTGCCGCGGCGGAGGCTGCCGGAGTCAAGGCATGGTCTTACTACTTCCCCCGTCTGTATTTCTCTGGGCAGTCTTCTAAGGCGCGTAAGCTGCGCTGGGAGCGCCACGCCGGGTCGATCCTGCTCTACCAAGTCAGCCAACAAGGGGCCGGCTCGCAGATGAACCTGTACTTCCCGCCGCTTCCCTTCGACGCAGCGGCGCTGCGGCACGCGGTGCAGCGGATGCGGGACTTCAATGGCGCCCGCTCGGGCCGGATCATGTACGTGCCGGAGAGTGATGCCTTACCGGTCGCACGGGGAGGCTTCGTAATCTCCCTTAGATGGAAAGAGTTCATTTTCGACCGCGCGACCGTCATGGCGTTGGAGGGGTCTGGCTTCCGGAGCCTGCGGCAAGAACTGTCACGGGCTCTCAAGGCAGACGTGGTCGAGACGCGGCCCTACACGATAGCAGATCAGTCTGCCTGCCTTGCGCTCACCGAGGCGTGGCGGGAGCGGCTGATCGCCAGCGGCATCAAGGTCGGCTCCTCATATAGCGATACGATCGCGTGCCTGACGGCAGCGGATCGTTTCCCGCCTTCCCTGCTCAAGGGGCTGGTGGTCGAGGTTGACGGAGAGGTGCGTGGCTTTGCCTTCTCAGGTCCGATCACCTCTATCTCAGGGTGCAATTATATTTGCATCACCGACCCCGGCTTCCGAGGATTGCCGCATCTCCTTCGTTACCGTCTTATGGCCGAGTTCCCCAATCTCATCCAGTTCAACGACTCAACAGACTGCGACCGACCTGGGCTGCGCGAGCTGAAGCAGCGGTTCAGGCCGGTGGAGATACTCGGGCTCTTCAGCGCCAAGGCTCAATGATGCGCTACGATGGAGCTACCTCAGTTGGCGATCGGCTCGATGGAGAAGAGCGGCAGACCCCAGCAAGTGATTGAGGATCGCGATGGCTCACGTTCTTCGACCGGATGCGGAACCCGCTAGCCCACGTCGCCACCAGTCTCAGAGGGCTGATAGAGCTGTGGACCTGGCCGATCTCGCATCCATCGAGGTCGAGCATGCCGACACCTTCCTGGCCGCGGCGGAGGACGCCCGGGTCAAGGCAGCGTCCTACTACTTCCCCCGTCTGTATTTCTACGGGCAATCCAAGTCGCATGTGCTGCGCTGGGAGCGTCATAGTGGGTCAATCCTGCTCTACCAGATCCGCCGGCGGAAGATCGGCTCGCAGATGAACTCGCGGATGAACCTTTTCCTTGCGCCGTTTCCCTTCGACCCGGCGGCGCTGCGGCACGCGATGCAGCGGATGCGGGACTTCAACGCCGATCGCTTGGGCCGCGTCGTCTTCGTGCAGGAGAACGATGCTCTGCCGATGGCATGGGAAGGCTTCGCGGTCGCCTTCAGGAAGGACGAGTTCATCTACGACCGTGCGGCCGTGATGGTGCTAGAAGGGTCGGGCTTTGGGAAACTGCGGCAGGAGCTGTCACGCGCCCTCAGAGTAGGGCAGGTCGAGACGCGGCCCTACACCGCCTCGGATCAGGGGGCCTGCCTTGCGCTCACCAACGTCTGGCGGGAGCGACTGATCGCCAGCGGCATGGAGCCGGAGGGGTACCGCAGCACGGTCACCTGCCTGACGGCCGCCCATCAGTTCCCGCCCTCCCTACTCAAGGGCTTGGTGGTGGAGGTTGACGGAGAGGTGCGCGGCTTCGCCTTCTCGGGTCCGATCACCTCCACCCTGGGGTGCAACTATCTTGGCATCACCGACCTTCGCTTCCCGGGGCTTGCGTACGTCCTAAGCTACCGCCTCATGGCCGAGTTCCCCGACCTCAGCCATTTCAACGACTCAGACGATTCTGGGCGGCCCGGCCTGCGCGCGATGAAGCAGCGGTTCAGGCCAGTGGAGATGCACGGCATCTTCAGTGCCAGGGAGCGCCGAAAAGATGAAAAGGCGGTCTCCTTCGCGTTATAAATGGCAATTGCAACTGGATCCGTTGCTGGTGATACTATGATCAAGGTTCGAGGGATTGAAGGAAGAGCGTATATCTTTGGAGTTATCTCCATCTCAAAAGGTATAGAACTGAATAGGCGTGTTAAGTTGATGCTTGCCTCGTAAACTATCTGCTGCAAGGCTGAGTTCATGACGAATGCAGCTTATCCGAGAACCATAAGATATCTCCTGTTCAGCGGAAGCCTGAGGTCGTACAAACGACGAATCTGATTGCACCGCGGGAGTGCGGTCGACGAAGGTATGGTGGGCATGAATAACCGGGGATCTCTTATCAGCGCTTATATTTGGCGTTGATTTAGGAAGCCTATGTCGAGGTCGAAAACCAGAAATTCCAGGGGCAGAAACCAAGCCATTCGCCTCGCTTGGCGCGCCTCCCGGGTTGGTATTGTGGCTGTCGTGATCTTTAGCGCGTTCATCAACGTGCTAAAGTTTGCCATACCCCTCTATATGCTGCACGTTTTTGATCGCGTTCCGGCAAGCCGGAGCATCGAGACACTCGTCATGCTCACGTTGATTGTTATTGTCGGAGTTCTGGCAGGACTAGCATTAGAGGTGGTGCGGCGGCGGATGCTCGCTCGGTGGGGTATATGGATCGAGCAACAGTTCGGGGTGAAAATTCTGCACCTTAGTCTGGTCAATCGATCAATCAATGAGACACCCGCAGCGCAAGAAGCTCTCGGAGAGCTTTCCAATCTCCGCTCGTTCGTTACGCGATCGCTTGCCTCATGGCTCGATGTCGTCTGGGCCCCGCTGTTCTTTTTGGGGATTTATCTCATCCATCCTCTCCTTGGGGCGCTCGGCGTAGGCACGATATGTATCCTGCTGCTGCTGGGCCCTCTCCAAGATTTTTTTACGCGAGACACGCGGCGTGCTTCATGGAGAGCCGGAAGCGCAGCAGATCAGATTGTATTAGGAGCTGAGCGGAACATCGAGACGGTCGGCGCCCTCACCATGTCGACGAGTCTCACTGAACGATGGCGGCGCAGCGTTACGACTCACCTTGAGGAACGCGAGAGGTCGGAGGCAAGTAATGCACTTTTCCGGACGTTGATTAAGGGATTGGGCCAGTGCTTTCGAATTGCCTTGATTGCTGTCGGCATTTGGCTGTTTCTTCAGAATGTCGTGACGCTTGGCGGCCTCTTTGCCGCGCGAGTGATGGGGGGGTTTGGCTACGGCTTAGCGGAGAGGGCGGTAAGAAACTGGCGGGCGCTAAAGGAGGCTCGCGCCTCATATCAGCAAGTCAAGCTGCTTCTTTCAGAAGAGGGGAACAGAGAGGCTTCAGTGGCCGAGACAACGCACGAGGCTGCGCTGACCGTCGATAATATCAGTTTCCGTTACAGCAGCCGCAGTGAATATATTGCGAGGCGCTTGAGCATCGAGGTCGCTCCAGGGGAGTTGCTTCTCATCATTGGTGATGCCGCAACGGGAAAGACCACGTTGTCCCGCCTATTGGTCGGGCTTTTGGAACCTCAACACGGCCAAATACGCTTGGGAGACATTGAGATTGGGCGGCTCCCGCCTGATATGCGGGCGCAGCTCGTAGGATATCTGCCTCAGCATACAGAACTATTCCAAGGAACAGTGCGCGAGAATATCGCTCGCATGGGGGAGAGCAGGTTCTCGGACGTTGTCTCTGCAGCTAAGTTAGCCAATATCCACGATGTCATCGTGCGCCTCCCGCAAGGGTATGATACTGAAATCAGTGAGCAGACAACGGGCCTATCCGGAAGCGAGCGCAAGCGAATTGCTCTAGCTCGAGCGATTTACGGGATGCCGCGGGTACTCGTTTTAGACGAGCCGGCGGCAAATCTGGACCGTCCGTCTCGACGAGCGATGGAAGCTGCGATTGTTGAGTTAAAGCAGTCTGGCTCTTCGATCATCATGACACAGACAGCGCAATCCGTTCGTTCCGCCAGAATTGCTGATAAGTTCATCACCCTTGGTGGGAAAAATCCTGAGATCACGATCGCTGACGCTGATTCTAGCGGCAAGGTCGAAAGGATGAGGACTGCAGACTTGAGGGCTGTGAAATGAGTACGGCTGGAATTGCTCAAGAGGTGCCTGCAAATCCTCAACTGGATCCTCGTGATCCATCGAGTGATCAAACCTCATCAAGGTCACCTTTTGGAGCCGGCTCAATCTTTACCGGCACTGCAATTATTACCACATTAGCAGGTCTGTTATCCGTTTGGCTATACCTTGCTCCTATTGACAGTGCTGTTATCGCAACGGGAGTAGTTGCGGTTGATACGAATACCAAGACGATACAGCACCTGGAAGGTGGAATTATCGAAAGCATCTATGTGCGTGAAGGCCAGAGTGTGCATGCCGGAGAGATGTTGATCAAACTGCAGAGCACACTACCGACCTCGACTTTGAATGAAGTGAAAGCTCAGTACTATGAATTCCGAGCGGCTCAAGCTCGACTGACCGCCGAACGTGACGGTCTCCCGGAAATTCCGCTTCCTGATGATCTCAGTTCAAGGATGGTTGATCACTCCGTTCGGGACGCTGTAATGGGACAAAGAAGCATATTTGAAAACCGTCGAACACTCCTCGGGCAGCGACTTTCCATTTTAGATCGTACGGTTTCAGGACTGGTGATCGAGATATCTGGATTGGAGGGACAGATCGCTTCGTCAAAAAGAAAGCTCTCGTTGATTGATGAGGAGTTGAGTGCCGCTCAAAGCCTGTTGGAGAAGGGGCTGACGAATAAGCCGCGTGTTCTCGCCCTACAGCGTGAGAAAGCAGAGATTGAAGGTGCAATCGGGAGCTACCGAGCTTCGATCGGGGTGGCTCGGCAACGCATTGAAGAGGCGCTGCTACGAAGCGCAGAATTGAAGGCGGCCTCTGCCACCGAGATAGTCAAGAGCCTCGAGGAAGCGACATCGAATGCTTACGAGCTATCTCAAAAACTGGCAGCCGCTGAAGATGTCTTGCGACGAACGGAAATTCGTTCTCCCATCGACGGGACTGTAGTTGGAATAAAGGTTCACACCCTCGGCGGAGTTGTCACTGCAGGGCAACAACTTCTTGACGTGGTGCCAAGCAATGAAAAGCTTGTGATTCAAGCATCAATTGATGCCTTGGATATCGATCAGGTAAAACCTGGCCTTCCAGCTAACATTGAATTATGGGCTATCAATCGCCGAAGCCGCACCGCCATCGAGGGGTATCTTCATACGGTGTCAGCAGACCGTTTCGTTGATCCCAAAACGGGCTTCTCATACTATCAAGCGCGCGTTGAGCTGAGTTCTGACTCGCCTGGGCTCAAGGCAGTGACGCTACAGCCTGGAATGAGTGCTGATGTGGCAATTCGTACGGGAACTCGAACGCCGTGGGAGTATTTTGTCGCTCCGATCACCCGCAGTATCAACAGAGCCTTCGTCCAAGAATAGTTTCAAAGTCCCATCCAAGCGCTGTGTTCGCGAAAGTACGCTTGGGCTGTCTTTGCACGTCTCGGGGCGGGTTGAGCGTGAAAGGGATAACGCCGAGGAAGCCCATGTTCCCAGCCGTGCAAAGCCGTAAGCAGCCTAGGAGGCTTGGGCTGAAATAGGCGTATCGGCTATACCCTAATCGGGAATCAAGCGCGGTTTAATATTTCCCGCTGGACCGACCTTCTGCCTTGTCGGCAAGTTCTGCCAGTTCGGTGAGATTGTGCTCTCTCAGCTGTGAAAGACCCGCCTCAAGGAGTTTGATGGCTCCTGCGCGTGCGGCGTCCTGTGTCTGCTGAATCGTGACATCTGGGCCGTAGGGGACTCTGACTCGTGCCTCGATGACGAACAGACCGCCAAGTGCTTCGTCATTCTCATATGCGATTTGAACGACGACCTGAGCACGTCTTTGCCTCGGATTGAATCGGCTGATCTGCGAGATTTCAAAACCAGTAAGTCGCAAGGCTCGCTCCCTTTCCACAGCCGGCCCTGTTGTGAAGGGGCCAGGGCCAACGCGCGAGGCTGCCCGGCTTCTTCTCGCGTAGATGCTACGCTGCCGATGAAGTTTTAGCGGGCTTAGTCCACGAGTTAATGCAGCTACTCTACACGACCCATGCTTGGTGGCGACTAGGCTAGAAGGGGTACCTTTCAATCGCGGTTCGCGTTGGCTCTAACATATGGTGCGGAACCGAAGGTCCGCGTCGGCGAATAGCGGGTTCGGCTTTCTCGCATCAAACGATGCATCAGCTTACGCCCATGTTGTAGGCGAGCCATGCGCATGGTCGAAGATCCCGGTAAGCAAGTGTTTACTCATATCTAAGGCTGAGTCGTTGCTTTGGCTCCCCTCGTATCTAAAAGCCTCCGCTGCCATGCTTTTGCCTTATGATGCAGGGAAAAGCTTCTTCAATTGTCGAGCTATAACCTTCGACGGGCGAAATGCTATTGGGCGATGCAAACAGTAACTAGTTTCCGGAATGCGTTTTGCGCAATCGTGCGCTTTAAAGCATACATAACGTAATTATCAAGCATCACTTCAAAACTCGCAAAGAGGCTGGTGATGATTGGGGCAATAATCATGGATTTAATTTTAGATGCTGCACCCAGCGGTACCTTCGATCTATCAAACTGGAAGCAGCCATTCCCAGTCGGTCCCTCCAACAGTACCTGCGCGACAGCGTCCGAGGCTAAAGGCCTTCCGAGAACCATCTCCGCCCTCACCCGCAGCCATAATGCTTTAGCCGGCTTTGCGATTCTGGGAACCTCGTGGGCTCCGGCCACGAGCAAGGTGACCTCATCCTCTTAGTAATTAAATTCGGTTCCTAAGCCGATCTCATGGGCCAGTTTAGAAATTTGGTCCACGATCCAGCATGGAGAGCTATTGGCACCCTTACTCTTTGGGAGTACCAAAAAATTTCCATCGTCACGAAATTGCCTCATTCAGCTTGAAAAAGATTTCCAGGTTAACGAGGCTATAGTCTCGGCGACGAAAATGTGGAAGTTAAGTTGCGTTGTATAAAATTGGTATTGTTGCGTAAGATCCAATTTTGAATATCAGAATCTACTTGTTAAATATCAAACATCGTTCGAAAGCCTGACATAAAGGCTTGGCGATACTTTGGGGCAAAAATCATGGCACTAAACACAGGCAAGCAAACTCTCACCGCGAACATCGACGGTAAGTCGTACACCATGTACACCTACCGTCCGACTGGCGAGATCAAAGGCCTTCTGGTTGTGCATCACGGCACTAGCGGCACTGGCGAATCCACGCGGGATCAGGCCATTCAGATTGCCCAAGAAAAGGGATACGCGATTATCTCTCCGCGGCTCGATTATCTAGCCAATGCGGACTACCAGATGGGAGGCGTTACCAGCGGCAGCTCTCCTGATGGCTGGACTGTTTCCCTTGAGAAGGAATTTGTGGAGTGGGGCGTTGCTCAAGCTGGACTTGATGCCAATGATCCGGTCGTCCTGTTTGGCCACTCGGCTGGCGGTCAGTATGTAAGCCGCGTGGCAGCATTTGCTCAGGACGATAGCCTCTTTGACGCGATGATTGTTTCCAATCCTTCGACGCATGTTCTGCCGAGCATGACCGAAAAGGCGCCTTACGGTTTCGGCGGGTTCTCGACGGCTCAAGCCGAAGCGATGCTCAAGGACTACCTGGCCGATCCGGTGACGATCTACCTTGGGTCTGAGGACGACGACCCGAACTCGCCCGACCTTTCAACGGGCTCGGCGGCCATGCGCCAGGGCGATGACCGTCTGGAACGCGGCCTTTACACCTTTAATGAAGCCAAGAAGATGGCCGCCTCTAAGGGCTGGGAATTCAACTGGGAACTCGTGATCGCCGACGGCGTCGGCCACACGTCCGGCGGTATGCTCCGTGCTCCTGAAATGCGCGACGCTATCGACAACCTGGGCGATAACTCGAGCTCGACGCCCGCTCCCACTCCTACCCCCACTCCGACGCCTACCCCTGAGCCCACGCCGACTCCCTCCCCCAGCAACCCCTACACCAAGGTGGGCACGTCGAGCTCGGAGAGCCTGACCGGCACCTCTGGGGTAGATGCCATCAACGGCCTGGGCGGCTCCGATAAGCTCTGGGGCAAGGGCGGCAACGACATCCTGACCGGCGGTACTGGGAAGGATTACTTTACCTTCGACACCAGCCTGTCATCGACCGGCAACGTGGATCGGATCACCGACTTCAACGTCACCGATGATACGATCCGGCTCAATGACAACATCTTCACGCGAGTCTGGGATGAAGGACAGCTGCGCTCGTCGTGGTTCCGGGTTGGCGAGAAGGCTTTGGATAGCAACGACTACATCGTTTATAACAGGAACACCGGCGACTTGTATTACGACAGGGATGGTTCGGGCTCCGGTTCTGCGGTGAAGTTCGCCGTTGTCGAGAACAAGGCGCTCCTCACCGCCGCCGATTTCATCGTAATCTAACCTAACTTCGCTTAATAAGAGCGACCTCAGTCCGCCGATCGAGGTCGCTCCTTTTATGTTCGATACTCTCGCTGCGCATTATGACAAATTAAGCAAACTTGCTGAAACAGTATCCCGACTGCGCATGTCTTCTGTGACTCTGCCGCTGATCCTCTCTATGGCCGGAGTGTATGCGGGGAGCGATTGCGATGGAGTTCCGGGAACTGGAATTTCCAGGTAAGCGCCGTATCGATCGGATGCCAATACGGCATTGTTGCCGACCAAATCGAAGTTGCGAGTCAGCGCTGCTAGTGCGTCGGGAAGCTCTACAAAGCTTATGGTCCGACTCTGGAACTTGGTCGCACCATTATCCGTCAGTAATGGATACAGGCGCAAGGACACCGAAGCCACTCCGTTTGCTCGACGGAAGCATACAGCCGTAGCGAGGCTGTAAGATATGGCGTTGAGCTTATTATAGCGCCCAGGGGTATTCCACACAAAGTTGCCGATCCCATATACAACCAAACGTCCGGCGACATTCTCAATACCCTGCAGAACATGAGCGCCATGACCAATGATCAGATCCGCACCAGCAGCTATTAGTTCGTGAGCACAATCACGCTGGTTCTGCTGTATATCGAGATAGTCGGTTCCCCAGTGCGGATACACAATGAAAAATGGATTTGGGACCGTATTGCGTAAGGCATTGATTTCTTTAGCGATTTCTTCTGACTGAATTGGATTGACCCCTGATCGCTGCCGCCCAGCATACCATCTGAACTGATGCTCATATTTCTTGCGATGCTCAAAGCATCCGAACACTACTATTGTGCGTTCGGACGATCCACTTTTAAAGGTCTTGATGAACGGCCGTCCAGCAGCGGTTAAATTCGCGCCTGCACCGAAGCATGCTATCCGGGCATCCTTCAGTCTCCGAAGCGTGCTCTTTAGGCCCTTCTTGCCACAGTCAAGGGAGTGGTTGTTGGAGATCGACAGCGCATCGAAGCCAGCCTCAAGGAGTGTTTGAGTCGTTTCTTCGGCATCCGACCACCCGAGCCATTTCTTCTTTCCTAGCAAAGTCGGATCAGGCGAAGATGCAAGCGGCACCTCAAGATTGCCGATGCGCAGATCTGCCCCGGAGAGAAGATCTTTGACGCGAAGCAGCGAGTGTCGATGTCCCCTTATAGCATAAAGCCGTCGTAATTCAGAAGCACGGGGATGATCCCAATATGATTCGCCAAAACCGACATCTCCGAGTAGAAGGGCAGTAAAGTCGGTGTTGTCGCCATGCTTCTGTGCCGTTGCAGCTGCAGCAGTGGCAGAGTTTTTTGGCTGCTGAGACCGCACACTTCTCGTGACCCCCCATCTCTCAATCGGAATTTTGAGTGCTGCAAGTACCCGCTCGATAGCCTTGGGATTCTTGTCTGTTACCGTGCCGCCGCCGGCAAGCCTTTCGAGAAGCACGCACGCAGGCTGGCTGAAAGCTGAAGAATGTCTTTCCGGTAGAACCGCGAGATCGACTCTTTCGAATCCTAATCCGAAGTTGACGATATCGTGGGCCGAGGCCACGACGACGGCAGCATCAAGCATGCAATCTGCTTTTATCCTCTCAATTTGGTCCAGATGGTGAGAGGAGGGATCCTGATAATCGTGAAATCGGCTGGCAGTTTGCTTGGGTGCAACCAATCCAATGCGACAGCCAGCTTTCTCCGCGACTTCAAAAATTCTGTCCAGAATGGCGTCCTCTCCGCAACCTTCAAGAATGGCAATAATGGGAATGCGGCATGGGGCGCCATCCGGATAGAGCATCTGGATAAAAGGGGTAGCCACATCGCGAGCTGTGCCTTCAGAAACCAGCATATGGACGCTAAGGCCGGGACGAGTATTCACTTCACATATTGCTCCACCTACATCCCGTTGCGGACGCGTTATATCAGTCGTGATGAAATCGACGCCACAAACGTCAATCCCAAGCACAGATGCTGCGCGTTCGGCGATCTCTCGAACCGATGGATGAACTGAATCAGTTACATCTATCGTATCACCGCCTTGTGAAACGTTAGATACCCTCCGGAGGAAAACTATTTGGCCGGACTCCGGTATCGCATCTAGCGTTAGCTCTTGCTCTGCAAGGCAAGACTCTGCTTCCTCGTCAATTAATAGGGGATACCGGCTCGTATGTCCTCCAGTTTGGCGCTCTGGATTTCGGTTCTCCCTGTCTACTAATAGACGCACGGTGTTGATACCATCGCCTCTAACTTGAGCTGGGCGGCGCATGGCTGCGGCGCAGAACTTGCCATCGATTACGAGAAGACGGTATTCGCTCCCACGTATGAATGACTCAACAACGACATCTCTCGATACCGTGCGAGCTTTTTGAAATGCGCGGCGAACTTGATCCGTATCAGCAATCCCTACTGAAACTCCTTTCCCCATATTACCCTTCGCAGGCTTTAGTACGACGGGAAAGCCGATCCATTGTGCCGAGGCCAGTGCCTCGTTTAACCTACGCGCAGTTCGTTGTACCGCTACGGGCAGTCCTGCGGCAGCAAGCATAGAGTTTGCGACGGGCTTTTTTCTGGAGAGATTGACGGCCATTGCCGATGTGTGTGTCGACTCGGACTGCATGAGAAACTTAGTGTAACGTCCTTGTCCCAAGCGAATCCACTTGCAGTTGGGAAGGGTTGACCATGGAATGTCCCTACGCTGAGCTCGTTTCACGATCTCGAACGTTTCAACGTTAGGCATGTTCCCGGACGTCTTTTTATGGTACGCTGCCATCTCTGTGCTAAACATCTTTCGCAAGCTATCAATGTTCCTTTCGGAAAGACGATTAAACAGATCGACGGCAAGCCCGCTGGCATGAAGCCCCGCATCGGCATCTGCAATCTCGAAAACTGCCATCGAATCAACGGACGCTTCAGTGTCCGCAAATGCGGAGAAGCTTACCGGCCAGCTTACAGAACGTTGAACTAGTAATCCGAGCGCCTCGATGACAAGTGTCGCCGGAACCGGCGTTTGTGCACTTTGCAACAATTTCCAGGCAGGGAAGTCTAAAACACCTTCACGCAAGTATGGAAATACATCTTTGATCAACGATCCGATCGACGGAGGCACGTAATCGGAGTTCGCTGCATCATTGGAAACCATCAATCGAGCTACTGATGGGCTGCCGAAGATGTTTCCTGCCGCAAGTATTCTTGTACTCACAATCTTCATTGCTTTTCACCCGCTTGCTGCGAAATCGAGGTATGCAGTACTATATTAGTATTTACGATGCAGAGATTGACAACAATCGGAAAATAAGAAGTAGTTCACTAAGCAAATGACGCAACTTAGCTTCTTGCAAGGAACTACAATCTTTGCGGTTATGCGTATGTTGACCTTCGAGTTTGAAAGAGGGGGCCAAGGGTGAACCCTCATGTTGAATTGCAGAAACTATATCTCTATCCTCAAGAATAGCGCAAAAGCCGAATATCTCTTCTAAAAACCTAATGCGCCATCTCAGTCGCCATGGGAGCAAAAATTTCTTTTGCCTCATCGGTCCCAAGCATGCCCCGCGCGGTATGCCCGACACCCGGCGCAGTTACCAGGCGCCAGCGGAGGTCCCAGCCCTTCGCCTGCGCAACCGACTTCGCTAAATCAAACGTGAACTGACCACGTTCCAGCCGGTTATCTCCCTGCCTCATCGCTGAGGAGGTTTGCGCCAAGTCCTCGTCGCCGGTATCGTCCTCGCCTAAATAAATTGTGATGGGAAGTTCAAGATAGGTTCTCAATTGCCTCTCGCCCTCTGCCGGGTCGAGAAGTCCACCTAACCCGTAAGGAACTGGCTCTTGAGTTGATGGGAGAACATAGGTGGATGGGTTGGCGATCACGATCTGCGAAGCATCGAGTGGAGGATTGAAGGCGGCAACACGTGAAAGGTACTGGGCGCCAGCCGAATGGCCGAACAAATAGTAGGGCGCCTTGGGCTTCCCTTCCTGTAGTCTTGCCCAAGCGACGAGATCGGAAACTATTGAGACTGCCCATTGCTCCCGGGGCAGTAACTTTTGACCATGAACAAGGCCGCCTCTTTGGTAACGCCAGGAAGGGAAGCGCTCCTTGTCGAAAAGCGGGGCGAAGACGATCATGCACCTCTGATCGGCCAGTTTACGCGCCGAGTTGCGGTATGAGGGGGCATTCCGTCCAAGGCCGTGAAAAACGAAGAGCAGTGCAGGATCTGCGCAACTTTTTGGATGATAGGTATAAACAGTGATTGGAAGCCCGCGAAGGTTAGCAACGACCTTGTCACCGTCACGGTCACGTGCATATCCGGCCGTCGCCCCAAAACCAACGACAAGTATGAGCAACAGAACGGCGGAGAGCGAAACGATATGTCGGCGGGCGGTCTCAAGCGCTCTCACTATGTTGTCTCGTGCAAACATTTAACAACTCTCTTGCTGGTTTGTCACTCAGCTCGCCAATGTCGTTCTAATGTGATTGCAACTGATCCAGCGCCACGGCCCAAAATTAGTGCTGTGTGCCTCTAACCGTTGGGCCTGCACGGGTTACAGGTTCTTGAGCCGCGTAATCTTCCAATGTCCGCGTGATACTTCGGATCTCTCAGCTTTACCTAGCCCACGCCTGAGGTGCCTTGAGCACGCCGCATCGGCATTGTCTCGACCCGGACAAATGGATCCATTTCATCATTGTTCTCGCCGTAACCTCCAAACACGCCATATTCTTCTTTGATGGAGCGTCTATGAGACAGCGAATGCTGCAACACCTTGCTGGAAAAGAGAGTAGAATTGCTGCGAGGGGTGTGCAGGCCAATTTGGCTTGCCTTTTGTTTCACTTCGAGGCTCAAGTCAGAAACCACTTCGAACGGGATTCGATCAACTCCAATGCGTTCGAGCAGTCTCTGGAGGTCAAGAGGCGTGGCATCCGATTCTGCGGCTTGGGTGACGAGCAGCATCAATTCTTCGGCAGATACATTGTTCTGGCGCAGGAAGACGGGATGATAACCGCCTTTGCGGACTCGTGGCACACTGAGTTCAATCCGACCAACACCCGTTTCCCACCGCTGCCGCCTATATCCACTTCGATGATTAACCCGACTCGGCCGACGCTCCCTTATGCCGGCTCCACAAATAGCCGACATTTCTATTGTCATTACCTTCTCGACCAAAGTTCTAAGCACCTCGCACGCGGGACTTTCAGTGCCGTCCTTCAAGGCGGATGGCGCGCGCGCCTCCTCATCAACAAGCCCTTGTATCTTGGCTTTACTGGAGAGCTGCATATCGTTGTCCGTTGAGATCTCCACGCGGTGGCGATCTTCTGGAGATCCATGATCAACTCCAGCTGTGCCCATAATCAGCGGAGTGAGGACGCCATCCTGTATTTCCCATGGAGTATATACGGGAAGACCCGTTGACCGTTCAGTCTCCCGCACCATCAAGGGCGATTGGGTCAATCGACCACTGACAGCAAGCACATTATGGCCAGCAGCCCTCAATGTGTCGACGCCACACTTCGCTCCCATTGAATCGTACGCGGCAAATACAATACCGACACAATTGGCCCAGAGCCCCTCTGCTTGGACCACCTCGGCGGTTTCCAGGTGCTGCAGGCCATCGGCGACTTCTACAACCGCGACATCACAGCTTTGCTGTGCGGCGCTGTAGATCAAGCGCTTGGTTGCCGCGACAATCTCATCCAGTGGAATCAGGTAAGTGCTCGCAAGGCCCCCGTCTGTGAAATCGAGGACAACGTCGGCGCCTGCGTCACGTACGATCCAAAGGTCGTTCCCGGCACCCGTCCCGGTAGCTTTGATGGCAGCGACCCGGAAGCCTGCTCCCTTGAGCCCCCTTACCAACGACGTTGATGTAAAGGTTTTTCCGGCATTCATCGATGTTCCGAGGGAAAGAACGACCTTGATAGGTGCCGTCGGGCCTGATGCATTGACAGCAAACTCTCGGAGATTCAAGCGTTTTCCCTTGGCATCGCCAATGAAGCCGAGAGGCGAGATCCGAGTTGATGGTATCATTCTCTCGTTTCGAGTTATCTCGCATGCCGCGATCCCACCGGCAGCGACTAGATCGCAACTGCTCAGATCCTCTCCAATCACCCCTTCGAATTGGTCGGGTGCATACCGATTGCCGTAGCAAACTATAATTTCATCTCCGGGGAACAGGTGAGCGCGTCTTCCATCGGTCAACTCAATGCGTCTTTGCTTGCCGATTTCATCGACACGAGCCAACACCAAATCGCCAGATGCAGGAGCAGTTGTAGGATCGGTTATTAAGCTTGACATTACTTGAGGGCTAACACGGCGGGTTGTATAAGCGCGCTTCGCACATGCGATACGCCTCGAGTCGAGTATCTCTAAGCCCATACCTAGCCTCCAAAGCTGCTTTCCACCCAATTTGCACTTTGGTACTTGCCGCACCTGCTTGTTCTTCTGCCAACGTGGATCTCAGGCCACATTCTGTCAATGTGAAACAGTTCCGCTGAAGTAGTAGTGTAGGAGATGCTCGTTTCGGACTACCTACTCGGTAGAAGATGGGTGATTATTGGAGTGAGTACCGTTTCGCAGGGGCGACGAGGGGACGCAACAAACCAACCTACTTGCTTCGTACGCAGTATTTTCGATGCCGAAGCTACGATTTCGAGTGTAGGCGATTTCAGAGAAAACACGATAGCACCGAGGACGAGTAAGAGGCTGCTGGGAAATTTTATTTCTCCACGTAAGTAACTGATTGGGAGTAGGTTTGTCGCTTGGCCGCTGATGCGGAGGCAGGCTGCTTCGACAGCTTGGAGGGTTAGCTATGGATGCTTGCCTTTATGCCAGTGACCTGACCGACGTCGAGGATCACCGCTAATGGGATGATCCGGCCGTGCTCCTGCCCCGCTTGTTCGTAAGCTGTGGGGCTTCGAGTCACGCAAGGAGCATGTCCCATGTCACGGTCTTCTTTCTCTGCGGCGATCGCCACCCTCGGCATCGATCTGGGCAAGAACAGCCCGAACAAGCAGGGTGTGGTGCGGGCGATGGCGCGATCCGACCATTGCCGTTGGGTCTCGACACCCAGATGCGCCCGGGCTTCCTCGAAGGTGACCTCGACCTGCGCAGGAAGAACCAGCGGATGATTTGCAAGGGATCTCGCATGGGATCGGTGCACAGAAGGGCCTGCGGCGAGAAGCGGCCGAGCGGATCGCGTAGCAGCACCCAGCGGATTGGAACGATGGGTCTTCCGCTATGGCGCCACACGGCCGTTGCCGAGCAGAACTCGATCGTCCGCTCCCCTTCACCATACCAGCCCGGCACCGTGACGCGCCGCCAGCGTGTGCTCGTCCGCTTCAGCACGTCAGACAGGTTCGGCAGGCGAGCGCCTTTGGTGCGAGGACGGCCGTTTGTTCCGGGACGGCGTGGCGGGGCCGGCTCGTAGAGAGCAGCATCCAGCCGGAGACGCGTGATGCAGATCACGCCCCGGCGGGACAATGCAGCCAGCAACTCCAGAGCCGCAAAGCCCATGTCGGCCACCAGCACCAGCTCGCGTGTCGGCAGCCAGCGGCGCACCTGCAGCACCATCTGGCGCGCCCAGTCGGTCAGCTTCTTGTGCCGCCGTCCATGCTCACGGCAATACCGCTCGGAGGGCGCCAAAGCCGTGAGGAACGGCAGAGCCCAGGTACGGGCGGCCCATGGGATCGGGGCCAGGAGCACAAGGCTGATCCAACGCAGACCCGAAGCCTTGACGAAGTGGGTGTCGGACGAGCGCACCGGCTCACGATAGATGCCTTTGGCGCTGATGCGCTTGCCGCGCCGACGCTCAATGGTATCGTCAAGACCGAGAATGACCGGACCAGCTGGGACAAAGGTCGGGATCAGCAGACAGAGGAGCCGTCGAGCGGCCTCGCGTGTGCTCCAGCGCGCGCGATTGAGCACACGATGGTAGTTGACGAAGTAAGGCTCGCGACTGTGGCCGGAAATGCGCAGGAGGCTGGTCACGGTGCGTTTGCCGGGCGCCAGAATAGCCGCGACGAGAAGGACCTCGGCATGGCTCCAGGTTCGGTGGCGAAAGAGCGGGGCAAGGCTACAATAATCGCGGCGAAGCGGGCGGGCAGGTCCGGCATGGCGGCGTCTCTTGGCGGAAACTCCGCTGCCCTACTGCATTGTTCGCTTCGCCGCCTCCTATGCCCAAATCACCGCCTGAAATGGCCAAACTCGAGCTTAGGGGCTGGATACGAAGTATTGCCCCGAACGAGCCTTCACATCCCTACGTGGAGGCAATGCAAGGTGAGGATGCTATGTGCCGGGAAAGCTCGGAGATTAGAGGATGCGGATCGCGACCGGCTACTAACAACCGTTTCCTATGTAATGTCACCTAGATGTTTAGTCCCGGCATTTGGTGGAGCGGGTCGAGCCTGAAGCGTTGCGGCTCGCTTGTAAAGATCTTGCAGATGTACTCGTAGGGGGTGAGGCCGCGCAGGGTCTTGAGCCGGCGGGC
>NZ_JBVVAK010000011.1:0-111009 GCF_055792825.1 Microvirga sp. GN3 | reverse complement strand
TCGCCACGATGCTCGACACCTCGCGCCGCTTGCTCACCCGCCGCAGCACCGGGGTCAGCCCGCGCCGCGCCCAGGTCGTGGCCGGCCGGATCCGGAAGCTGTGGCCTGTCTCATCCACGAGCAGGAGGGTCCGGCGCTTCCGCCGCGCCTTTTTTTTTGAGCGCCACCCACTCGCGTTTGGGCCAGACCGCAATCACGAGTTCGTCGCGCTCCTTGGCCGTTGTGGCCGGACGCTGCACGCTGAAGCCGTGCGCCTTGAGCGGCCGCTCCAGATAGCGCGGATGATAGTGAACCCCGAACTCGCGCGCGATCAGGGCTGCGATGCGCTGGAGGCTCCAGCGCTCGGTGGCAAAGCCCGCCGCCATGGCGCCCCGGTCCAGGAGCCGCCCAAGGCGGGTCCAGGCTTTCTCATCCAGGCGGGGAAGCTGTCCTGGAATGGGGCAAGCCTCCCGGCCGTGCAGGCCCTCTTGGGCGAGGGTTGCCGCCCAGCGGCAGACACTGGCGCGGCAGACCCCAAGTTTCCGGGCGATCTCGGCCTGGGAGACCCGTCCCTGGTGCAACAGCGTCGCGCCTGCCAGACGCCGCTCCTCCATCTGCTCGGATGTCAAATGCGTCGGGCGCCAAAAGTCGTCATCCATCGCGCACCTCCTCACGAGGGTCGACATCGCCCTATGTTACACCATCTTCGTGAAGATCATTAAAGTCCAGGTTGACCCGGACTGGAGCTTGCGTTCATGTCCGGTCGAGCATCGGACCCAAAAGTGGATTTGCACTTTTGGGATCGATCCAATGCTCAATCCCTTGAATGGCGCATCATTCTATGCGGAAAACCGGGACCACTTTTCCGCACGATGCGCCGGATTGAGCAGGAGAGAGGCATTGGCCCATTCAGCCGCCACAGGCCGTAGCATCCCGATCATCAGCCCGGCCGAGGGCGTCTCGGAAGAGCTGATCCGGCAGCTCGTGGAAACATTCTATGACCGGGTGATCCGCGATCCCGAGCTTGGGCCGATCTTCCACGAGGAACTGTCCGGCCGCTGGAGTCAGCATCTGGCCCTGATGGTGGATTTCTGGTCCTCGATTGCACTCAGGACCGGCCGCTACAGCGGCAAGCCGCAGGCGGCGCATTTCGGCCTTGATCTCACACCGGAGCTGTTCATCCGCTGGCTGGCGCTGTTTGAAAAGACGGCGCAGGAAATCTGCGAGCCGGATGTGGCGGCGTTCTTCCTCGATCGTGCGCAGCGTATCGCGGAGAGCCTGCAGATCGGCCTCGGGATCGGACCGAAGGCGCTCCGGTTACCATAGGCTTAAATTAGCGCTCCCACCACTCAAGCTTGTCGTTGCCGCGCTTCGGGAGCAGGGACGAAATCCCGATCATGAGAAAGCCGCAGGCTACGAGCACGCCGACGAAGAATTCGGCATTGCCAAGCCCGGGAGAGACGAAGTTGTCAAAAAAAGCCTGCATGAATCACATCCTTCATGCAGGCTTTGTCGCAGAACGGTCCTGAACGGACGAAAAAGCAGCCGTTCAGGAATCTGTCAGGTATTGAACCGGAAGTGCATCACGTCGCCGTCCTGCACGGTGTATTCCTTGCCCTCCAGCCGCAGCTTGCCCGCATCGCGCGCACCGATCTCGCCCTTGAGCGAGGTATAGTCCGCATAGGCGATGGTCTCGGCGCGGATGAAGCCCTTCTCGAAATCCGTGTGAATGACGCCGGCGGCTCCAGGTGCCTTGGTACCCTTGGTGATCGTCCAGGCGCGGGCCTCCTTCGGGCCGACGGTAAAGTAGGTGATGAGGCCGAGCAGATCATAGCCGGCGCGGATCACGCGGTTGAGGCCGGGCTCCTCGAGGCCGACGGCATCGAGATAGTCCCGCTGCTCCTCCAGGGGGAGAACCGCGATCTCGCTCTCGATCTTGGCCGAGACGACGACGGCCTTGGCGCCTTCCTCCTTCGCGCGCTCGAATACGCGGGCCGAGAACTCGTTGCCCTTGTCGGCGGAGGCCTCTTCCACGTTGGACACGTAGAGCACGGGTTTGGAGGAGAGGAGGCCGAGCATCTGGAACAGGCGCTCTTCCTCGGGCTTGCGCTCCACCATGCGGGCGGGCTTGCCGTCGCGCAGCAGGGGCAGGGTGCGGTTGACGAGGTCGAGGGTTTCCTTCGCTTCCTTGTCGTTGCCCTTGGCCTTCTTCTCGAGCGCGGTGACGCGCTTCTCGAGACTGTCGAGGTCGGCCAGCATCAGCTCGGTCTCGATGGTCTCGATGTCGGCGATGGGATCGATCTTGCCCTCGACGTGCGTGATGTCCGTATCCTCGAAGCAGCGCACTACATGGGCGATGGCATCGACTTCGCGGATATTGGCCAGGAACTGGTTGCCGAGACCTTCGCCGCGCGACGCGCCGCGCACGAGGCCGGCGATGTCCACGAAGGTGAGGCGTGTCGGAATGATCTGCGCCGAGCTGGCGATGCCCGCGAGCTGATCGAGCCGCTCGTCCGGCACCGCCACGTCGCCCACATTGGGTTCGATGGTGCAGAACGGATAATTAGCAGCCTGCGCGGCCGCCGTCTGCGTCAGCGCATTGAAGAGGGTGGACTTGCCGACATTCGGCAGGCCGACGATGCCCATCTTGAAGCCCATGGCCTCACTCCTTGTCCATAGCCAGCGTATGCCGCTGGCGTTGTTCTTAAAATTACGTGGCCTTTTCTCCAGGCCGCTTCACATCTGTCCAGCCTCTCGCCTCCATGGCGAGGTGGACCTTATTCTGAAAACTCCCGTCCTCTCCCTTGGCGAGGAGGGCAGCATTATCTGCGATGATCCGGCACAGGTCGTCGACCCAGGGCTCTTCGCTTTTTCCGAAATCGCCCAGCACATGGTTCTGCACCAGTGCCTTGTGGCCGGGATGGCCGATGCCGAGGCGCACGCGGCGATACTCGTTGCCGCAATGGGCCGAGATCGAGCGCAGGCCGTTGTGGCCGGCATTACCGCCGCCGATCTTCACGCGCAGCTTGGCCGGCGGAAGGTCGAGCTCGTCGTAGAAGACCGTCACGTCATGCAGCGGGATCTTGAAGAAGTTCTGCGCGTCTCCCACCGCTTGGCCGGATAGGTTCATATAGGTCTGCGGCTTGATCAGCAGAACTTTCTCGCCGCCGATCACCGCGTCCGCCGCTTCCGCATGAAAGCGTTTGCGCCAAGGACCCGCGTTGTGCACGCGCGCAATCTCGTCCACGGCCATGAAGCCGATATTGTGGCGGTTCCTGGCGTAGCGGGATCCGGGATTGCCGAGGCCGACGAAGAGGCGCATCGCGTGGTCCTGCTCATAAGAAACGCTCCGGCCTTGCGGTCGGAGCGTTGAAGCCGATCGATGGGCTTGAACGCCCGTTCAGGCCATTAGGCCGCAGGGGGGGCGACCTCAGCGGCCGGAGCCTCTGCAGCCTCTTCCTTCAGGCCGGTCGGAGCCACGACGGTGACGAGGGTGGCGTTCTCGGTGGAGGTCGCCTTCGCGCCCTTCGGTAGCTTGATGTCGTTCAGGTGGACCGAGGAACCGATGTCGAGACCCTCGACCGAAGCCTCGATGTAGTCCGGGATCGCGTCGGAGGGAACGAGCAGTTCCACCGAGTGCTCGACGATCTGGAGCGTGCCGCCGCGCTTCACGCCGGGGCTCTTCTCCTGGCCGACCACGTGCACCGGAACCACGACCTTGATCGCCTGACCCTGCGCGAGGCGGAGGAAGTCGACGTGGACAGGGAAGTCCTTCACCGGGTCGAGCTGGTAATCGCGCGGGATGGCGCGGACCGTCTTGCCGTCGACGTCGATCTCGAAGATCGTGGTCAGGAAGTGACCGGCGAAGATCAGCTGCTTGGTCTGGTTGAAGTCGAGGGCGATCGCCTGGGCCGGCTGGCCGGCTCCGTAGATGACGGCGGGAACTTGGCCTTGGCGACGAACGGCCCGGGCGGCCCCCTTGCCGGCCCGGTCGCGCGCCACGGCCTTGATTTGCTTTACTTCGCTCATGGTCGTGGTCCTTGATAAATGGGTTGAAAAACCGATGGCCGCCCGGGTTCTGCGAAGAACCTGCCGGCGGCCATGAGGTCCGCGCCCGTGCCTCCAAGGGTGTCGAGCGAGCGCGAGGCGGCTTATAGAGAAGAACCACCCGAAATGCAACAAGTTGGCTCGGTCTCTTGGCCGATCTTCAGTCTGGCGGAGATGGAGAAGCTCAGCCGAACGGCCGCGAGGCTGTGATCGTCAATGCGAGCTTTCTCAGAAGGTCGGCCAACTGAATTTGCTCTTCCTCGGTCAGTCCCTCAAGCATGGCCGCCTCGATGGCCATATCCTCGCGAAAGGCCCTTTGCGCAAGCTGAATCCCCTCATCCGTCAACTCGACCGGCAGGCTGCGCCCGTCGCCTTCAGCAGTGGCTCGCCGGATCAGGCCGGCCTTGGCGAGACGGTTCAGGCGGTCCGTGAGGCCGCCCGATGAGATCATCAGGGAGCGGAACAGCTCTGTCGGGCGCAATCGGTAGGGTGGGCCGGAGCGAAGGAGCGAGAACAGGACGTCGACTTCCCCGCTATCCAACTCATGAGCCTTGAATACGGCCTCGATGGGCGGGCGCGCGGTTAGCGTGATCCAGCGCGCGCGGCCCAAAATCGCCATGCCACGTGTATCGACCTCCGGGAGTTCTTTTGCCCATTGGGCGCGGCGTTCGTCGATTCCATCCCGAGATGCGGCCGAGGAAGGGGGGGCAATTTGTCTTGACATCGAGATAATCGCCTATTTATCTTTGTATCAAGATAATTTCCTGCTGTGCTTCTTGCAATGCCTCGCCGTAGGAAGCCTCTCCGAAGGTGCGTCCATGATCGCAGCGCGTCTCTCCAGTGCCTCGGAATCCGCCATTGGTCTTTTGGGCCTGTGCGGTTTCCTCTTTGCCAGCCGGATCATGATGAACAAGGTGGCGCTGGATGCAGGGATCCAGCCTTTTCAGCTCGGTGTCTTCGGCAATCTCGCAGCCGGCCTCTTCCTGCTGCCGTGGCTCGCGGCCTTCCGGCAGAAGATCCCGACCGCGCCGGAGCATCTCGTGCTGTATGTCGTCCTGGGACTCGTCAGCTTCGCGGTACCGAGCGTCCTGTCCTATTTCGTGGTCGAGAGGGTAGGGCCTGCCTACACCTCCATCGTCTATTGCCTGTCGCCTCTGCTCACCATGACCTTTGCGGCGGGCTTAGGAATAGAGCGGATGTTCCTGCGCCGCTTCCTCGGGATTGTGATCGGTTTCACGGGCATGATCGCCCTGGTTCAGCAGCAGATTTTGCAGATCGATATCGGGCAGCCGGTTTGGGTAGCTGTAGGCCTCGTGATCCCGGTCTGTGCGGCAGCGGGCAATATCATCCGCTCGGCTTGGTGGCCGAAGGGCACGTCGGCGCTCGCTTTTTCCTGCGGTGCGTCGCTCAGCTCCAGCGTGATGGTGGCCCTGATGGCACCCGTCTTCGAGACGCCGATGGAGTGGCGGTTCGACGACCCCACAATCGTCTCTTGGCTCGTGGGCTTGGGAGCGATGTCGGCGCTCTCACAGGTGATGAACTTTCGCCTGCAGCAGATCGCCGGGCCAGTGGTATTCAGCCAGATCGGCTATTGGGGCACGGGCTTCGGCGTGCTGCTCGCCGCCGTCCTATTCGGAGACGTGCTGACGGCTTTGTCCTTCGTGGGACTCGCCTGCATCATGGCCGGCGGCATCCTGGCCAACCGCCGCAAGGATGCGTGATACTTTGCGAGCAACGAACGGTCACGGATTTGTCTGAGCCGTGACCGCTTCGTGGTCAGTCGAACAGGCTCGACACCGAGCTTTCCGTCGCCGTGCGTCCGATGGCCTCGCCCATGAGCGGGGCGATCGAGATGACGCGGATGTTGTGCGCCACCTTCACGGCCTCGGTCGGCATGATGGAGTCGGTGATCACGAGCTCCTTCAGTCGGGAACTGGCAATGCGCGCCACCGCGCCGCCGGACAGGACACCGTGGGTGATATAGGCGTAGACCTCCTTCGCCCCATTGGCGAGGAGGGCGTCGGCGGCGTTCACCAGGGTGCCGCCGGAATCGATGATGTCGTCGACGAGGATGCAGGAGCGGCCGGACACGTCGCCGATGATGTTCATCACCTCGGATTCACCGGGACGCTCACGGCGCTTGTCGACGATCGCGAGCGGCGCATCGATGCGCTTGGCGAGCGCGCGGGCGCGCACCACGCCGCCCACGTCGGGCGAGACCACCATGCGGTTGCCGCCGTCGAGGTGATCCTTGATGTCGCGTGCCAGGGTGGGGGCAGCGAAAAGATTGTCGGTCGGGATGTCGAAGAAGCCCTGGATCTGGCCCGCATGGAGGTCGAGTGTCAGGACGCGGTCGACGCCCGCATGGGTGATGAGATTGGAAACAAGCTTGGCCGAGATCGGGGTGCGGGCAGCGGGTTTGCGATCCTGCCGTGCGTAGCCGAAATAGGGGATCACTGCCGTGATGCGGCGGGCCGAGGCCCTGCGCAGCGCATCGGTGATGATCAGAAGCTCCATCAGGTGGTCGTTCGTGGGGAACGAGGTCGACTGGATGATGAACACATCCTCGCCGCGCACATTCTCCTGAATCTCCACGAAGACTTCCATATCCGCGAAGCGCCTGACCTGAGCCTTGGCCAACGGGACATTGAGATAGGCGGAGATAGCCTCCGCCAGCGGACGATTGGAATTTCCCGCAACGAGCTTCATGCAAGCAACTTTGGCTTCGAGTGACCGATAACACCCGCTGCGCAATGCCATAATCCCTGCACGGCTGGGCGCAAGGCTCTTAGCAGCGATATGAGACCGTCACAATACATGGAAGGCTTCCAATGTGCGGCAAGTTTGGCGTGTCGCCATGCAATCACTGCATCGCAACAGGGGGCTCCTCCCCTGAGATCTCTGCTGTCTGAATAGGTTTTTCGGGTGTGGCGGGTGTCTCGGACTTGGATGCGGTGAGGAATTCGGCGATCTCGTCCATGCTGGCCTGCGCCAGCTTCGCGAGCGTCGCCTTATCGAGATCCGAGATGGAAGCTGCAGGGACCGGGCTCGATCCGGCAAGGCGTTTGGCCCGGCGCTTCTGGGAATCGAAGACGTCCCAGACATAGGCCACCTTGGTTTCCCCGTCCTCGGTCGAGGTCGACAAATAGCCGCGGACCCGGTAGCGCGCCTCGGCGCTGGCGCCGACAAGATCGACCTTGCGGTCGGTGGCGGCACTGGTCAGTTCGTCGACAAGGGCGGTGCGGATGGGAGTCGGGGCGCCGTCGATGCTCTCCAGGGCAACCGGAACACCCTCGGGCGATCCGCTGAACGAGCCCTGGCAGGCTCCCAGAGCTGCTGTCAGGACCATAGCGGCAAGCCGCCCCACATGCTTTATCCCGGCCATGAGGGCCCCCGTTCTTGGTCTTCGTAACGAAGTCTTAAGCTTAACGGAGGCCGCCGTCCAGATCAGGCGGGCTTGCGTAGCCGAAGTGCGAGAGCATCGAGCCCAAGGGCAAGAAGGCCCGCCGCCAAGCCCCAGAAGGCAGAGCCGATGCCGAAGAGCGTAAGGCCGGAGGCCGTGACGGCCAGGGTCAGGACTGCCGGAAAGATTTTCGAGGTGTCGGAAAGGGCTGAACTCAAGGCGCCCGCGAAGGCACCCATGAGGGCAAGTCCCGCTACTGTCCGAATTAGCTCGGGAGGCAGGGCAGCGATCAGACCGATCAGGGCTGCGGCGAACGCGGCGATGATTACATAGCACAGGGTATAGAACGGCCCGACCATCCAGCGCTTGGCCGGGTCGGGGTGGGGTGTCCGGTCCGGTGCAGATTGCCGCCGAGATCGCTGCGAGATTGCTCGTATGGGCACCGAAGAAGGCCGTGACGATCGAGGCAAGGCCGGAAATGGCCAGGATCGGCCGCGACGGTGGGGTATATCCGTATGCCCGCAGAACCGCGAAGCCGGGCAGGTTCTGCGAGGCCATCGTCACCAGAAAGAGCGGAATTCCCAGGCCGATCAGGGCCGTCGGTTCCCATGCCGGTTCGATGAAGGTGAGGGAGGATAGGCTCAGGCTGGAGGCAAGAGGCTGAGCCAGGCCGCCCGCGAAGGCGAGCCCAAGGCCCACGAACAGAACGGCCAGGACCGCGAAGGCGGCATTGTAGAGGCGAACGACAAGGAAAAGACCGACCAGAGGCAGGACGAGACTGGGCGCGGCTTGCGCACTTTCGAACACCGCCAGGACAAAGCGGATGAGAATGCCTGCCAGCATGGCAGCGGCAATCGGCGTGGGGATGCGCCCGATCAGCTGCCCGAACGGCTTGATGAAAGCAGTCAGCATGATCAGCCCGCCTGCCAGAATGAACGAGCCGACCGCCGCATGGATGGAGATGCCGCTGGAGGCCGCGATCAACGCGGCACCGGGCGTCGACCATGCGGCAACGACGGGAATGCGATAGCGAACGCTGAGGATCCCGCTGATGGCCGCCGTCGCCAGGCACAGGGCCGCGACCCAGGATGAGGTCTGAGCCGCATCGGCACCCACCGCCTGGGCAGCCGCGATGATGATGGCGATCGTGCTGCCGAAACCCACCAGGGCCGCGACGACGGCTGATGTGACGATCGACAAGCGCATGATGGACTCCGCTGAGTTCTCAAGAGCTTAGCCGTTTAGACCGAATGGCAGGGCTACGCCAGTTCGTCGGCGGCACTTTCCTGAAGACTCCCGAGCCCTTAAATCTCTCCCATGAGTCGCAACACCACCAATGACGTCCCGCCGGATATCCTGGACAATGAGGAAGACGATGAGACGGTCGCCGTCGAAAGCGGCTCGGATGTCGAATTCGATCTGGAGGCCCATCCGGGCTCGGTCCAGCGCGGCACCGAGGTCATCCGGCACTTCTGGAATACCCTTCCCAATGCGCCCGGCGTCTATCGCATGCTCGATACGAAGGGCGACGTGCTCTATGTCGGCAAGGCGAAGAGTTTAAAAAACCGCGTCGGCTCCTATGCGCGGGGCCAGGCGCATTCGAACCGCATCGCCCGCATGATCGGCGAAACCACGTCGATGGAATTCGTCACCACGGCGACGGAGACCGAGGCGCTGCTGCTCGAGGCCAATCTCATCAAGCAGCTCAAGCCCCGCTACAACGTGCTTTTGCGGGACGACAAGTCGCTTCCCTATATCCTGCTCACCGCCGATCACGAGGCGCCGCAGCTCGTGAAGCATCGCGGCGCGAGGAAGCGCAAGGGCGATTATTATGGCCCCTTCGCCAGCGTCTGGGCGGTGAATCGCACCATCAATGCGCTGCAGCGCGCATTCCTGCTGCGCTCCTGCAACGACAGCTATTACGAGAACCGCACGCGGCCCTGTCTGCTGTTCCAGATCAAACGCTGCTCGGGGCCCTGCACGAACGAGATTTCGTCGGAGGATTATGCCGAACTCGTCTCCGAGGCGCGCGCTTTTCTGTCGGGCAAGTCCAACGCGGTGAAGCAACGCATCACGGATGAGATGCAAGCGGCGGCCGAAGAACTCGAATTCGAGCGCGCCGCGCGCTGCCGCGACCGCTTGGCCGCATTGTCGGCCATTCAGGGCGTGCAGGGCATCAACACCCAGTCGGTCGAGGAGGCGGATGTCTTTGCGGTCGACGAGCAGGCGGGGCAGTTCTGCGTCGAGGTGTTCTTCTTCCGCAACTGGCAGAACTGGGGCAACCGCGCTTACTTTCCGAAGGCCGACAAGTCCATGAGCCGGGAGGAGGTTCTGGGTTCCTTCCTCTCGCAGTTTTATGACGACAAGCCGGCTCCACGCCTCATCCTTCTCTCGCACGAGATCGAGGATGCCGAGCTCATGGCCGCGGCGCTTTCCACGCGCGCCGAGACCAGGGTCGAGATCCATACGCCCCAGCGTGGCGAGCGGCGCCAGCTCATCGAATATGTGCTGCGCAATGCCCGTGAGGCGCTCGGCCGGCGGCTTGCGGATACCTCCTCACAGCAGAAGCTCCTCGTGTCTCTGGGTCAGGCCTTTGGATTGCCGAAGGTGCCGAAGCGCGTGGAAGTCTATGATAACTCCCACATCATGGGCACCAACGCGGTCGGCGCCATGGTGGTGGCTGGTGCCAATGGCTTCATGAAGCAGCATTACCGCACCTTCAATATGAAGTCCGAAGATCTGAAGCCCGGCGACGATTACGGCATGATGCGCGAGATGCTGCAGCGCCGCTTCGCCCGGCTGGTGAAGGAGGAGTCGCGAGGCGCGGAAACAGATGGGCAGGCGGGCGATGATTCATTTCCCGCCTGGCCGGACCTGGTCCTGATCGACGGCGGCAAGGGACAGCTTGAGGCCGCCCGGCAAGCCCTGGCGGAAGTTGGCGTCAGCGAGGACGACGTCGCCCTGATCGGCATCGCCAAGGGCCGTGACCGGGATGCCGGGCGCGAAACTTTCTTCAAGCCGGGCGAACCGCCCTTCAAGATGCCGCCACGCGATCCGGCGCTCTATTTCGTGCAGCGCCTGCGCGATGAGGCTCACCGCTTCGCCATTGGCGCCCACCGGGCCAAACGCAAGAGGGAACTGGTGAAGAATCCGCTCGACGAGATCCCCGGTATCGGGCCGACCCGCAAGCGGGCACTCCTGCACCATTTCGGGACCGTCAAGGCAATCCAGCGCGCGGCCCTGGAGGACCTGATAAAGGCTCCCGGGGTGAATGCCGCAACGGCCCGCGCGATCTATGACTTTTTCCACGAGCGGGGATAGGCATGAATGTCGATTTCCGGGAAAGGCAGGCTGATCTCACATTGCCGTGTTTGCCGAATGACGATGGTGTGCAACCGGGGTCTGTCCGATTGACGGACGGACCGTCCTCATGCTTCCTGCGGGTGTTATGAAGACTGTTTCCGCCTTTAGCCGCTCGAAGGCTTTCAACCTTGCGAACATGCTGACCTATGGTCGGCTCGCTGCGGTCCCGGCCGTGGTCGGTCTCCTGTTCTGGCCGGAAGACCATTGGTCCCGCTGGCTGGCCCTGATCGTGTTCGCCCTGGCGGCAATCACCGATTATCTCGACGGCTATGTGGCGCGCACCTTCGCCCAGCAATCGGCACTGGGGCGCATGCTCGACCCCATCGCCGACAAGCTTCTGGTCGCCGCAAGCCTGCTCATGCTGGTGTCAGACGGGACGATCCAGGGCGTGTCCATCTGGGCCGCCATCGTCATCCTCTGCCGCGAAATCCTGGTCTCGGGCCTGCGCGAGTTCCTCGCCGAGCTGAAGGTCAGCGTCCCCGTCAGCCGGGTCGCCAAGTGGAAAACGACCCTCCAGCTCGTGGCCTTGGGCTTCCTGATCGCGGGACCGGCGGGCGAGACTGTTCTGCCCAACAACACGCTTATCGGCACGATCCTTCTGTGGATCGCCGCCATCCTGACGATCTATACCGGATGGGACTACTTCAAGAACGGCATCCATCACCTCATGGACGAGGGCTAGAGCCTATGAAGCTCGTCTATTTCGCCTGGGTGCGGGAGCGGGTCGGCCGGACGGACGAGGAGATCGAGCTTCCCGAAGGCATCGACACCGTTGCGGAGCTGGTGCGCTGGCTGAAGGGGCGGGGCGAGGAATACGAATATGCCTTCGAGAACGAAGGCATCGTCCGTGCCGCCATCGACCATGTTCACGTCAAGCCCGAGGCCCGGGTCGCGGGGGCGCGCGAGATTGCCTTCTTTCCGCCGATGACGGGCGGCTAGCTCCTGCGAGGGGCCGAACGCTATGGCAGCCACTATCCGCATTCAGGCTGAGCCGTTCGATGCCGCCGTCGAGACGACAGCCCTCACCGGAGGGAGGGCGGATATCGGGGCGGTCGTGGCCTTTACCGGCCTGTGTCGGGATGAGGGCGGGCGGCTCGCGGCCCTCGAACTTGAGCATTATCCCGGCATGGCGGAGGCCGAGATCGCCCGTATTGCCGCGCAGGCACAAACCCGCTGGTCGCTTCTCGGCCTCACTGTCATCCACCGCTTCGGCAGGATCATGCCGGGCGAGGAGATCGTGCTCGTGCTTACGGCCAGCGCCCACCGTCAGGCGGCCTTCGAGGCCGCCTCGTTCCTGATGGATTACCTGAAAACCCACGCACCGTTCTGGAAGCGCGAGCATCTTAAGGATGGAACGGTCGGAGCCTGGATCGAGGCCAAGGAGGCCGACGACCGGGCGACGGAAAGATGGCGTTAATCTGCGCTTGACGCAGCCTCGCGACAGGGTGAGCATCTTCCGTGAAATGACATACGGAGGCGTCTCATGCGCAGCGTCGTTGTCTTTCTAAGCCTGATCGCCGCAGCCCCGGCTCTGGCCCATGAGGTGCCGATGTCCCAGACGGCTCAGGCTCTTGCTCACAACCCGCTCGATTGTTATTGCCGTGCCCAGGGCAAGATGTTCGCGCCTGGGGAGAAGGTCTGCCTCAAGACCGCCGAGGGGCCCAAGCTGGCGCAGTGCCAGATGGAAATCAACGTGATGTCCTGGAGCATCACGGAAGTGCCCTGCCCGGAGACATGAAAAACGCTGCCGGGGCTCGGCAGCGTGGAGGCAAGGGAGGATCGCTTTTTCGCCCGATCCGAGGCGATAAGGTGCTGTCTTAAAAGAGACCGGTTACGACAACGAGAATATAGGAAAAGGATACGCAGACAGCCGCGATGTTGAGCTTGGACGCCCAGTCCAGATTCGATGTCAGGTTCATCGGAGCCCCTATCTCTGAAGGGGTTTGGACCCCCTCTCTGAATGGATAGGTACGCTATCAAACCTCCGCGGCCCTGAGAAGCGCCTCACAGGGGGTATAGGGAGCGTAGCAGCGGTCGATGTAATCGTTAACAAAAATTTAAGCCGTTGTTTTTCTGTGCAAAATTTTTGCGAAACTCTCGGCGAAAAAAGTTCCTGCTCAATTCTGTCGCACCCGCCGTCAACGTGAATCAGTTGCAAAAGGCGCCCGAAATTCTCGAATCGAACTCACTGGAGCACAGGATCGCGAGCGCTGAACATGCAGGAGGATCTCTTCCCTCCGCTGCGCTCTGGCGGGGAATGCACCAACTTCCACACCCTCCGCCGTCATCCCCGTCCCCGGACTTGATCCGGGGATCAGTCCCGGGGATCCACGCCTTGGGAACCGCAACGCTGCAAAGACGGGGATGGCCGGAACAAGTCCGGGGATGGATGACGCGATAGGCGCTTGGATAATGTTCTCATTTTGTTCTTGACAATGATCCTAGCATTAGCTATATCATTGCCTCAGATCTGCTCCTGGCGAGGGGCGCGCTCGCGAGGCGTCGCAGTGTGGGAGCAGGCACGGTCCCGTGCACGCACTGAACGCAGGTGCGGGAGGCCCAGGATGTGGGTTGGTGGTCGGGATCGGTCGCAGGCCGCCGTCGCGCAGACGGTCACCGCCTGCGGCGGTTGACTGAGCCGGCCTCGCCTGTCCGCCTCAACAAGCCGTGCGCGAAGAGACAGTTCGGCTCTTCCCTTCACCATCAGACATCGAGCCGGGCTGCCCGTCGCGCCACCCTCGATCAACCGTCAGGCTCGCAGCGCAGGCTGCGGGCCCCTGACTGCTGGCTCTTTGATATAGACCCATCCCCACCCACACCGTCATGGCCGGACCTGACCCGGCCATCCACGTCTTGGGAACCACAAGGGTGTCAAGACATGGATCCCGGAACAATGCCGGTGAAGATGCAAAGGGGGCCCCCACTCCTTGAATGCACATTGCCAGGTGCGATCCGTCGTTTTCGCGCGATGTGCTGAAGAAGGCGCCTTCCCCGTTGACGGGATGTTTACGTCCTTGAGCCAGTCTCGCGCCCATGCGTCGCGGGTTAGTTGCGTTTTTTGCCCTATCGCTCACCGGGCTTGGGCTCACCGGTTGCGGGCTGTTTCGGTTCGAACAGCGTGAGCCTTGGCGCGCGCAGGCCGAGGAAGCCTGCCTCTCGCAGCGCCTCGTACAGCCCTCCGCCTATATGTCTCTCAGTTCCAAGATCGATGGGCCGGGTGTCTGCGGCATGGATTATCCGTTCAAGGTCTCGGCCTTCAACGACGGTGCAGTGGGGCTCAAATCGAAGGTCACGCTGGCCTGCCCGATCATTCCCCGCATCGATACCTGGCTCAACGAGATCGTGAAGCCTGCCGCCGAGATGTATTTCGGCGTGCCTCTGGCGGACATCAAGGCCGGTTCCTATTCCTGCCGTCCTCGGAATAACCAGATGGGCGCCAAGCTCTCGGAGCATTCGTTCGGCAACGCCCTCGACGTCATGGGCTTCGTCCTGGCCGACGGTCGGGAAATCTCCGTGGTCAAGGGGTGGCGGGGAAGGGATGCCACTGAACAGGAATTCCTGCGCGAAGCCTTCGTCGGCGCCTGCCGCTATTTCACGACCGTGCTGGGACCTGGCTCCGACGCCTTCCATTACGATCACTTCCACATCGACCTGGCGCGCCACGATCCCCGCGGCGAGCGGCGCATCTGCAAGCCGGTCCTGAAATTCTCTCCGCGAATCGATCCGGAGCGCAGCCGCGAGGTTCTGCAGAGCGCCGCAGCTTTCGGCGATCTGGCGCCCGTCGATCTGGAGCAGGACGTCTCGGACGGAGAGGCCTATATCCCGCCAGCCCCTCCGCCGCCGTCTCCTGTCATCTCTGCCCCGGTTCCTCCAGCGCGCTACTCGTCCGGCGGAGGATACGCGGCCGATCTGCCGGGGCCGAACGCAGGATATTCAAGGGCCCCCGCGTCCCCATCCTATTCCCAGGCGCCGCTTCCCCCGGTGGGCCGCCCGCTCGAATAGACCTATGCTCCGCCGAGGCAGCAGGGGCGATCCGCGGGCCAGCCGATGATGCTCAACAGCCACGCCATCTATTAAACCGTAAGCGCATCTTGACCTTCGCGGGCGTCGCCCACATGGTCGCTGTTACACGGTCTGAAGACTTGGTGGAGCATTCGACATGAAGTGGCTGGCGGCTATCATCTCTTGTGCGCTGTTGAGCGCGCCTGCGCTTGCGCGTGAGATCACGCCCGCGGAACGACGGGACGAGCCTTTCGACGCCTCGCTGCCGGCCTGCGCCGATCCGTCCGTGCTCCAGGACATCAGTTCGCGATTTGCGCGCAAGGAAGGCCGGTTCTGGAATTCCGACCTCAAGCTGATCGGCTTCGAGCGCGTTCAGGAAGTCGCCTGGCGTCCTTGGGGGCTCGACTTCATTCCCCGCCGCTATTGCACCGGCACCGTGATCGTGTCCGACGGCTACAAGCGCAGGATCAATTTCTCGATCCGTGAGGATCTCGGCTTCATCGGCATCGGCTGGAACACGGAAGCCTGCGTCGACGGCCTCGACCGCAATTATGCCTTTGCACCGCATTGCAAGCAGGCGGCCCCTTGATCCTGCGCCGGTGGCTTGCCTTCGCGGGCGCCTGCCTTCTCCTGATCCTTCCTTCCGCGGCCCAGGGCCCCCGGGAGGCGAGGGGTGCCCCGATGGGGCAGTTCGACTTTTATGTGCTGGCCCTGTCGTGGTCGCCCGGCTTCTGCGAGAGCAGCGGCAGCCGGAGCCGCCAATGCGACGCCGGCAGCAGTCTCGGCTTCGTGACCCACGGATTGTGGCCCCAGCGGGAGCAGGGCTATCCCAGCTTCTGCGAACCCAATGGCCGCTTCGTTCCCCAGGCGGCGATGGCAGACGCCAGCGGACTATTCCCGGACGATAATCTGGCGCGTTATCAATGGCGCAAGCATGGGACCTGCACGGGCGAAAGCCCAAGCGGCTATTTCCGAGCGGTGCGGCAGGCGCGCGAGTTCGTGCGCATTCCCAACGGCTTCAAGTCTCTGGACAGCCGGTCCAAGGTGCTGCCGAGCGAGATCGAACGCGCCTTCATGAACGCCAATCCGGGCTTGCGTCCCGATATGATTTCGGTTTTCTGTGGACGGCGTATCTTTCAGGAAGTGCGCATCTGCCTTGCCAGGGACCTGCGCGGCTTTCGCCAGTGTCCCGAGGTCGACCGCGACGGTTGCCGCGCGGGCGAAATTACGGTCCCGGCGGTGAGATAGCGCCTGAGTCCGGTACACTGAAATGATATGCGCATCGGACCCAAAAGTGGAGCCCACTTTTGGGTCCGATGCTATAGGACGACAATGAATTATCGCCATGCCTTCCACGCCGGCAATTTCGCCGACGTCATGAAACACGCTCTCCTGGTGCGCATCCTCGTCTATCTGCAGCGCAAGGAAACGCCGCTGCGCGTCATCGACACCCATGCGGGGATCGGGCTTTACGATCTCGCTGGCGACGAGGCCGGGCGGACCGGGGAGTGGGTCGAAGGGATCGGGCGCCTGGACGAGGCCTTTCCACCCGAGGTCGAGAACATCCTCGCTCCCTATCGGGGCGTGGTTGCCGATGTGCGGGCGCGCCATGGCGAGACCGTCTATCCCGGCTCGCCCGGAATCGTGCGCGAGCTGCTGCGGCGCCAGGATAGGGGCGTGTTCGTGGAGCTGCACCCGGCCGACCACGCGATGCTGAGCGAGGCCTTCAATGAGGTCACGAATCTCAAGGTGATGCATCTCGACGGCTGGACGGCGCTTCATGCGCTGATCCCGCCAAAGGAGAAGCGCGGGCTCGTGCTCATCGATCCGCCCTATGAGAAGCCGAATGAACTGGAACGCCTCGGAACGGAACTGCTCACCGCTTTGAAGAAATGGCCGACCGGCGTTTATGCCGGCTGGTATCCTATCAAGGATGTCGGCCCCGTCGATACTGTGGCCGCACGATTGCACGAGGAGAGTCCGCGCCCGGGCCTTCGTCTCGAACTCTATGTGGACGATCCGCGCGATCCATCACGGCTCAATGGCAGTGGGCTTTTCGTCATCAACCCGCCCTGGTCCTTGAGAGAGGAGGCGGAAACGCTTTTGCCTGCACTCGCAGAGCGCCTGTCGCGCAGCGGCTACGGCGCTTATCGCTGTGAAGCATTCGGCCCCCCTGCTTAAACCGGATTGCCGATCGATGCCTAAGCGTTCATGACTCCTGCCGTTCTTCTAACAGGATGCACGTCATGCTCGTTCTCCGTTCCTCGCCCGCGTCGCCCTTCGGCCGGAAGATCAAACTCTCGGCTTCGATCCTCGGATTGACCGATCGCATTCAGATTGTCGACGCGGATACCTTGAACCCTGAGGATTCCATCCGTCAGCAGAATCCGCTCGGCAAGATCCCCGCGCTCATCCTGGAGAGCGGCGAGGTACTCTATGACTCCCGCGTGATCGTGGATTACCTTGATCATCTCGCCGGGGGCGGGGGCATCATTCCAAATGGCCCGGAGAGGTTTACCGCGTTGCGCGATCAGGCGCTCGCCGACGGCATCATGGATGCGGCCCTGCTGCAGGTCTATGAGGGCCGCTTCCGGCCGGAGGATAGGCACGAGCCGAAATGGGTCAGCCACCAGGCCGACAAGGTCCGCCGCGGCCTCGACCACGCTGAGGCCCATCTCGCACAACCCGGCCAGAATCTGCACATCGGCCAGATCGCTCTTGCCTGTGCGCTGGGCTATCTCGACCTGCGCTTCGGCGGTCGCTGGCGTGAGAGCTATCCCAAGCTCGTCGCCTGGCTTGCGGATTTCGAATCCCGCGTTCCGGCCTATGCCAAGACCAGGGTGACGCCATAAACAAAAAGGCCCGGTGTTGCCACCGGGCCTTTCGATCATCGCGGGAGCGATGGATCTTAGTAGGTGCCGAAGCGGTAGTTCAGACCCGCACGGATCACGCCGAATTCGGCGTCGCTGTCGATGCCGAAGATGCTGTTGTCGTCCTGATCGAGGTTAACGTACAGGCCTTCGACCTTGGCCGACAGGTTGTTGGTGAAGGCGTACTCGAGACCACCACCGACGGTCCAGCCGGTAGCATCGTCCGCGAAGGCGAAACCACCGGTGGCGTAGATCAGGGCGCGGTCGAAGGCCACACCGGCGCGGGCGCGCACCGTGCCGAACCAGTCGCTGCGGTTGAAGTCGTCGTCGAGGATGCCGTCGCCGTCGAAGTCGAAGCGGTCATCGCCGCCGAAATCGGCGTACTGGATGTCGCCTTCGAGACCGACCACGAACGAACCGATCTGGTAGTTGTAGCCAGCCTGAGCGCCGCCGACGAAGCCGCCCTCGTCGTTCAGGTCGAAACGACGGCCATCAAGCGTCGTGATGCTGTCGTTCGTGTTCCAGCCGTAGCCGGCGTTCACACCGACGTAGAAGCCGGTCCAGGTGAAGACCGGAACAGCAGCAATGACCGGAGCCGGAGGAGCGGCGCGAACCGGGAGGTCCGCAGCGGAAGCGGCTCCGGCAAAGCCGAAGAGAGCGACGCTGGCGAGAAGAATTTTCTTCATGGTTTCTCTTTCCTAATCGATGTCATGCGTGCCCGACCCGGTTTCCCATTGGGTCAAGCCAAGCACTGCCCGTTTATAGAGCGACAACCGGTCGAGGGCTGTGACCTGACAACCACAGCGCCGAAGACCACCGTGGCAGGATTGTGGCGGCAATGTGCGAGTTCCCCCTTGCGCATTGCTGGAGCCCTAAACGTACAGCTTGGCTGTTGGTTCGACGACAAAGCAAAAAAATGTCATTTTCTTGTCCAATGCACGAAGTGCTGTGATGTGCTTACATTTCAAGAGGTTGACCATGAACAAGGCCGCTCTCGTAACCGGCGGTGCGCAACGCATCGGGCGGCGAATCGTCGAACGGCTCGCGGCAGAGGGCTATGCAGTGGCGATCCACTGCCGCAATTCGACCGATGAGGCTGAAAAAATCGCAGACCGCATCCGGGAGGTTGGAGGGCGGGCCGCGGTCGTGCAGGGCGATCTTGCTGATGGCGATGCGGTCGAGCGCTTGGTGCCGGAGTCGGTTCGGGCACTGGGGCCGCTGACGCTTCTCGTCAACAACGCTTCCGAGTTCGAGCCGGATGAGGTCGAGACGCTCTCGCAGGATCGATGGGATCGGCACTTTGCCGTCAACTTGCGCGCCCCGGCATTTCTCGCCCGCGATTTCTCCCATCAGCTTCCTGCCGACATGCACGGCTGCATTATCAACATCGTCGACCAGCGGGTCTGGAAACTCACGCCGCAATTCTTCTCCTACACGCTCACCAAGGCGGCTTTGTTCTCGGCCACGCAGACCATGGCGCAGGCGCTGGCACCGCGCATCCGCGTCAATGCAATCGGGCCCGGTCCCACCTTATCGAACGTGCGCCAGGGCGATGAGGATTTCGCCAAGCAGAGCGAGGCAGTGCTGCTGGGGCACGGCGGCACGCCGGACGAGATTGCCGATGCGGTGCTTTATCTGGCGCAAGCGCGCAGCGTCACTGGCCAGATGATCGCCGTCGATGGCGGCCAGCATCTCGCCTGGGAGACGCCGGACGTGGTCGGCATCAAGGAGTGAACGCGATCGCGGAGATCAGCCGGCCGTAATCCGGTTCCTTGCGATGGGTGGTGCGGCGATAGCTGAAGAACCGCTCCTCGTCGGAATAGGTACAAAGGCCGAGATCGGTAAAGGCTCCGATCCCTGCCGCTTCCAGGCGCGCGCCGATGAAGCCGGGAAGGTCGAACATGGCATGGTCCGATCTCTCGGCTTCCTTAAAGAAGCGCTCGTGTCCGGGCGCTTCTTCTGCGAAGCGCTTAATGAAGTCGGGACCGACCTCATAGGCCCTCTGGCTGATCGTCGGCCCAAGGACAGCGACAATGTTCGAGCGTCGGGCGCCGAGTTTTTCCATCGCCTCGATGGTGGATTCGAGCACGCCGGTTACCGCGCCGCGCCAGCCCGCATGGGCTGCTCCGAGCACCCGCGCTTCCGGATCCGCAAACAGCACCGGCCCGCAATCCGCCGTGGTGATGCCGAGCGCGAGGCCGGGTGTTGCCGTGACCATGGCGTCCGCCTTGGGGTGCTCGCCATGCCATGGACCTTCGACGATGACCGCATCCGGCGAATGAACCTGATAGACGCTGATCAGGGCATCGGGGTTGATGCTCAGCGCCTCGGTCATGCGGCGGCGGTTCTCCTGCACCTTCGCAGGCTCGTCTGATGAGCCAATGCCGCCGTTGAGGGAGGCATAGATCCCATCGGACACGCCACCCTGGCGGGTGAAGAAGGCATGGCGGATGCCGGGCTGGGAGGCGAGGGCGGGCGCTTGAATGAACATGGCTCGATCTTAGGAAGAGGGAGACAGGGCGGGCAATCCGGGGACGGTTGCGATCGCCTCATGTGTAACGGCTAAAACCTTAAACAGATCACCCATGCCGGTCGGCCCGCGTTCCGTCAGCCGGGCGAGCGCGTGGTCGATACCGGCGGCCTGTGCGGGCGTGGCGCGTGCCTTGAGAGCGGCGGCTCTGGCCTCGACGCCGAGTGCCTGGAGAAAATCGCCCTGGGTGACGATGCCATGCGCCCGGGCTTCCCCGGCAATTGCGGCCTGGGCGAGGCGATGGAAGTCTACATGGGTGGTGAGATCGGCCTCTCCCGGCTCCTCCAGGGGATCGGCGAATTTGTGCTCCTTGAGCGCCTGCAGCGTATCTCCAAAAGCCGGGCCCCAATAACCATAATCGAGAATCAGCGCAGCGCCTGTATCGTGCTTCAAACGCCGGGCGAACTCGCTCATGACGTCGATGGAAGCAGCCGGCCATTCGAGGATATCGCCGACGCGCGGTGGTTGGCCGAGAGCAGGTTCCGGCTCCGGCCGCAGGCCGAAGATCAGGCGCTCGTCGTCGAGACCCACGAGCCGCTCACACCAGCCGCGCTCGGTGCCGACGAATTGGCGCATGGGCAGGGCATCGAAGAACTCGTTGGCGACGAGAAGGGTGGGGCCGGCGGGTACATCCTCGATCCGGTCGTGCCAGTGAAGGGAGAAGCCTGATGGGGTGAGGGCTTCCTGCTGCTTCCGCCTTAAGGACGGACTCGTCTCGACGAGATGCACGGTGGCGGCGTTCTTGAAATCAGGCAGGAGCTTTGTCGCCCGCAGCAGATCGGCCATGAGCGTACCGCGTCCCGGCCCCAGCTCGACGAGCCGGCATGGAGCAGGACGGCCCTTCCCGTTCCAAACCTCCAGCATCCACAGACCGATCAGCTCGCCGAACATCTGGCTGATCTCGGGAGCCGTGGTGAAATCGCCGCCTGAGCCCAGCGGGTCGCGGGTGGCGTAGTAGTGCCTCAGACACAGGCTCATGTAGCGCTCGACTGTGATCGGGCCCTCGAGCGCGATCATCTCGCGCAAGATATCCTTCAGCGGCTTCACGCGGCCTCAACGGTCTTGGAGGGCCGCGTATAGCCGCGCACGGCCATGACGATGACGCCTGCACCGACGAGCGCCATGGGGACGGAGAGCAGCATGCCCATGGTGATGCCGCCGCTGAGCGCCTGAACCGAGGCGCCGAACAGGAAGCCGAGTTGTGCATCCGGCTCGCGGAAGAACTCACAGACGATGCGGGCCACCGCATAACCCAGCACGAAGATGCCGCCGAGGAGACCAGGACGCTGGAAACTGAAGCGGCGGGCGGCGATGGCCATGATGATGAAGAGGATCAGGCCTTCCCCGAAGGCCTCGTAGAGCTGGCTCGGATGCCGCGGCTCGGGACCCGCATGGGGAAAGACGACCGCGTAGGGAAAGTCGGGAGCGGGACGGCCCCAGAGCTCGCCGTTGATAAAATTGGCAATGCGGCCGAAGAACAGGCCGATGGGCGTCACCACCGCCGCCATGTCGAGCATGGCGAGCGGGTTGAGCCCTCGCGAGCGGGCGAAGAGCACGATGGCGAGCACCGCGCCGAGGAAGCCGCCATGGAAGGACATGCCGCCACGCCAGATCGCGAAGATCTCCAGCGGGTGCGTGAGATAGGAGCCCAGATTGTAGAACAGTACGTAGCCGATCCGCCCGCCGAGCACGACGCCCAGCGCCACCCAGACGATGAGGTCGTCGACATCGGTGGGCTTCGGCTGCTTCAAGCCGCCCCAGAGATCGGCTTTGGCCGCGAGGCGCTTGGCGTAGAACCAGCCGCCCAGGAGGCCGGCCACATAGGCGAGCGCATACCAGCGGATCGCGAAGGGGCCGATGGAGATCGCCACGGGATCGATGATGGGAAAGGAGAGCGGCATGAGCGGGCCTTGATCGAACGGGTTGCCATTGGACCCGCCAGGCGTGGATCGTCAACCCTGTTGCAGTTTGCGGCGAATGCGCTCATGTGTGACATTCCAGGGCTTTAAAAGCCCGTCGAATGCTGCGGATTTGCCCCCATGACCCAATCATCCAACCGGATCTTTGATGAACTCGCCCGCTTCGCCACCGATGCTGCCGGGGCGGCGCAGGGTGTCCGGCGGGAGGTCGAGAGCGTGGTCCGCAGCCAGTTCGAGCGTCTGATCAAGGACATGGACGTCGCCACCCGCGAGGAGGTCGAGGTTCTGCGCGAGATGGTGACGGCAGCCCGCGAGGAGAACGAGAAGCTCGAAGCCCGGGTGAAGGAGCTTGAGGCGAAGCTGGCTTCCTCCGGTCGCAAAAGCCACGCGACGCCTTGATCCAAGCGGGAATCCGGTCTGCGCCCGGTGCGGGTCTCCTGTTGTGGACAGATGAATCCGGCGCATTGTGACAGAGGTCGAAATCTACGACTGTCGATTCATGAGCTGATTCGAGGCCGTGGCGGCGGAATCTCCGAATATCGAAGTATTCTGAGTACTTCTTCCGAATAAGGTCCGGGTCAACGCAATGGTATTGCCCGGATATGTTTACCATATTCAGGCAATTGAGCGTCCAGGATCGACATGCCGCAGATTCATCTTGAAATCGATCGCTCGGAACATCCCCTCGATGTGGTTGAGCGTCTCGCTTCCCTGCGGCACTGGATCTTCGACCGGGCCGAAACGGATGAGATGTCCATCTCGGTGGCGGGCCGCTGGGCGGATTACGACATCGCCTTCACGTGGATCGAGGACGTGGAAGCCCTGCATGTGGCCTGCGCCTTCGACCTCAAGGTGCCCGAGCGGCGGCGGCAGGAGGTCATCCAGCTCATCTCCGTCGTCAACGAGCAACTCTGGGTCGGGCATTTCGACCTATGGAGCACGGAAAACGTCGTGATGTTCCGCCATGCCCTGCTGCTGGCGGGCGGGGCCGATCCGACAGATGGGCAGTGCGAGACCATGCTCCGGGTCGCGGTCGAAGCCTGCGAGCGGTATTTCCAGGCCTTCCAGTTCGTGATCTGGGCCGGCAAGTCTGCCCGAGAGGCTCTCGATTCTGTCCTGTTCGAAACCGAAGGCGAGGCTTAAACCCGCCTCGACAGGGCAGGGCAGGCGTGAATAGAGTGCGGCCTTCCCTCTCCATTCCGTCAGGTTAAGCCCATGCCGTCGAACATGTCCCATCTGCCGTCATCCCTCATCCTCGTCGGCGCCGGCAAAATGGGCGGTTCCATGCTCGAGGGTTGGCTCAAGGTCGGCATGAGGCCCGAGGGCGTGACCGTTACCGATCCGCGCCCGTCCGAGGAGATGACGCAGTTCTGCCGGGAGACGGGAGTCGCCCTGAATCCGGCCAACCCTACCGCTGCGGACGTGCTGGTGCTGGCGATCAAGCCGCAGATGCTGGACGACGCCGCGCCCGCGCTCAACACCTGTCTCGGGCCGCAGACCCTGATCGTCTCGATCCTCGCCGGCAAGACCATCGGCGACCTGAAGAGCCGGCTTCCGGCCGCCGGCGCCATCGTGCGCGCCATGCCGAACCTGCCCGCGAGCATCGGACGCGGCGCGACAGGAGCTGCGACCAACGACCAGGTGAGCGAGACGCAGCGCCTGATGGCGGACGCGCTTTTGAGCAGCAACGGCATCGTCGAATGGCTGCCGTCCGAAGACCTGATCGATGCCGTTACCGCAGTGTCGGGTTCCGGTCCGGCCTATGTGTTCCATCTCGTGGAGTGCCTCGCCGAAGCGGGAGCGGCTGCCGGATTGCCGCTGGACCTGGCGCAGCGTCTCGCGCGCGCCACGGTGACCGGGGCAGGGGAGCTCCTGTTCCAGAGCGATCTGCCGCCGGCCACACTCCGGCAGAACGTCACTTCGCCCGGAGGCACGACTGCCGCCGCGCTGGAAGTCCTCATGCGCGATCCGAACGGTCTGAAGGCACTCATGCGCGAGGCCGTGGCAGCCGCCAAGCGGCGGGCAGAGGAACTTGCGGGCTAATCTTGGGAATGCTGCTCTCGGCCCCTAGATTAATCCTCAAAGGAAGATGCTCAGGAGGTTGGTCGTGACGGCAGAAGCACCCACGGATAAGAAAAAGGCTATCGTCGAATCGCTCATGGATCTGGCCGCCCGGCGCCCCTGGCATGAGATCGAGATCACCGACGTCGCGAAGGCCGCCAATGTGTCCCTTGCCGAGTTTCGCGATCTCTTTCCGTCGAAGGGCGCCGTACTCAGCGCGCTGTCACGCCAGATCGACCGGCAGGTGCTGGAGGGAACGACCGACGATCTTGCGGGAGAGCCCGCGCGCGAACGCATCTTCGAGGTATTGATGCGCCGCTTCGATGCGCTGCAGCCTTATCGGCAGGCCCTGCGGCGAGCTTTCCAGGATCTGCAATACGATCCTGTCGCGATTGCCGCCCTCAATCAGGCCTCGCTCAATTCCCAGCGCTTCATGCTCGCGGCTGCCGGCATCAACACGGAAGGGCCACTTGGAAAGCTGAAGGTCCAGGGGGCTGTTCTCGTCTATGCCAACACCATGCGCACATGGCTTGACGATGACGATCCGACGCTCGCCAAGACGATGGCGCGGCTCGACCGCGAACTACGCCGCGCCGAGCGCATCCTGGAAGGAGCCGAGGATCTGCGGCGCTTGAGCGCGCCCTTGCGTGCAGTCGGACGCGCCCTGATGCAGGGACGCAGATCGACACGTACGGGGACACGCCGCGCGAGCGAAGACAACGGCGATACGCAGAATCCTGCCGCGGCGATCTAAAAGAGGTTAGGGGCAAAGATGGATCAGGTGAGTTCGGCAACAGCGCCCATCACGTTCGACGATTTCCTGAAGGTCGACATTCGTGTCGGCCGCATCGTCGCTGTCGAGCCGTTTCCACAGGCGCGCAAACCGGCATTCAAGCTTACCATCGATTTCGGCCCCGAGATCGGCACCAAGCGGTCCTCAGCGCAGATCACGGTGAACCATTCGCCGGAGGATCTCGTCGGATCGCAGGTGATGGCGGTGGTGAATTTCCCGCCGCGCCAGATCGGGCCGTTCATGTCGGAGGTCCTGACGCTTGGCGTGCCGGATGCTGATGGTAATGTGATGCTGATCCGCCCAGATCGCGATGTGCCGGTGGGCGGAAGGCTGTACTAGATCGACACGAGGAGATCATGCGGAGCCTTCACCGTCTTATCCTCGGTGCCGCCTTTTCCTCCATCGTTTCAGCGATGGCCAGCGCTCAGCCTGTAACGGGCGATCAGCACACATCCCTTTTGGATGTGCCGGTTGCGGATATGAAAGTCGTCGCGCCGGATGCTTATGGCAGTGCATCGTCCCTTGCGGCCGGTGGTGCTTCGCCGCTCGACATTGCGCTGGCGATTGCAGGAGAGTTCGAGGGCACGACGCAACATATCGTGCAGGCGAACGAAGGTGGCGAGGTACCGTCTTCGACGAAGATCACGGTGTTGCGCGACGGCCTTCTGGATGATTCCGTAAAAGGAGAGCGATGGGACATCGCTCTCGACCGAACCGCTGCAGGCATCTGGAGCATTCGCGAAGTGAAGAAGTCCTGGCGTTGTCGTCGCGGGGCACAGATGGATCGGTTCGCGGCACAAGTTTGTCCCTGACGGCAGAGAAGCATTCCTGATTTCACTCAACGTGAGGCATGCTCATGAAGAGGCCCTATACAATCCTCTGGATCGTTTTCGGCGCGGTGGGTTTAGTCTCAATGGTTGGGGTTTGGGGCAGAGCCGCGCAGGCTCAGAGCCCTTCTTTCTCCTGCGACAAGGTGCAGACCGGCAGCATCGAGGAGATGATCTGCACTGACAGCGCATTATCGTCACTCGACCGCAAGCTGGCCGACGTTTATGCGGAAGCCTCCCGCAAGGCGGTGAACGAGCAGACGCCCGTGCTGCAGGCCGAGCAGCGTGGCTGGATCAAGGGGCGCGACGAGTGTTGGAAGAGCGGCGACAGGCGCGGATGCGTGGAAGGGGAATATAAGCGCCGCATCGCCGAATTGCAGGCGCGGTATCGACTTGTCTCCAGCATCGGCCCCGTGATCTTTGTCTGCGACGGCGATCCCCGCAACGAGGTGATCGCCACTTTTTTCCAGACCGATCCGGCGACGCTGATTGCCGAGCGCGGAGACAGCGTCTCGCTGATGTATGTGCAGCTCTCCGGAAGTGGCGCCCGCTATCGGGGGCGTAACGAAAGCTTCTGGGAGCATCAGGGCGAAGCCCTGGTGACATGGGGCTATGGCGCGCCGGAGATGCACTGCAAGAAGGTGCCTTGAGCAGAGATTTCAGGCGGGCAGCCGCACCGTTGCACGCAGGCCCCCGAGCGGGCTCTCGCTCAGCACGATGTCGCCGCCGTGGGAGCGGGCGACATCGCGGGCGATGGCAAGGCCGAGGCCCGATCCACCTTCATCCTGATTGCGCGCTTCGTCCAGGCGCACGAAGGGTTTGAAGACTTCCTCGCGCATGTCGGCCGGGATACCCGGCCCGTCGTCGTCCACATGCAGCACGAGCCAGCGCGTTTCGTGATTGGCGGTGATCTCAATCCGGTCGCCGTGCCGCGCCGCGTTGGACACGAGATTGAACAGGAGGCGGCGGAAGGCGTCTGGACGCACCGTGATCATCGGATCGCCGATAATGTCGAGTTCCGTCACGTGGCCCTGGCGCTCCGCATCGGATTGGACCTCTTCGAGGAGCTGCCTCAGATCCGTGGCGACCGCCTGCTCGCCCGCATCGCCGCGCGCGAAGGCGAGATAGCCTTCAAGCATGCGGCTCATCTCGTCCACGTCACGCTTGAGATCCTCAACCTCCGGCGTCTGGCCGAGGAAGACGAGCGAGAGTTTGAAGCGTGTAAGAATGGTGCGCAGGTCGTGGCTCACGCCGTTCAGCATGGTCGTACGCTGTTCGATGTTGCGCTCGATGCGCCGCTTCATCTCCATGAAGGCGTGGCCGGCTTGGCGCACTTCCCGCGCGCCGCGCGGGCGGAACTCGATCTCGCGGCCCTTGCCCAATGCCTCGGCCGCTTCCGCGAGCCGCAGGATCGGCTTGATCTGGTTGCGCAGGAACAGGATGGCGATGCCGAGCAGCACGAAGGACGAGCCAGCCATCCACACGAGGAAGATATGCGAGTTCGACGCATAGGCTTGGCTGCGCCGCGCCAGAACACGCATGACGTCGTTCTGATCCAGCTTGATGCGCACTTCCACATAGCTCGAACGCCCGACCGTATCGATCCAGTACGGACGGTCGATCTGGCGCCGAAGCTCGTCGGTCAGGGTCTCGTCGAGAATGTCGAAGAAGGGTTTGGGCCCGGGCGGCGGCAGATCGGTATCGCGCAGAATGTCCACGTCGAGCTGCAGGCGTTCCGATGCAATGCGTGAGAGCGTGCTCGCATCCTTATCCTGCGGATAGTTTTCATAGATGTCGATAAGCGCCGCGATATCGGCCGTCACCGCCGAGGACAGACGGCGCGTGACGAGCTGATAGTGCCGTTCCATGAACACATAGGCGACGACGGATTGCAGCAGGATGACGGGCGCGATGATGATGATGAGCGCGCGGGCATAAAGCCCTTTTGGCAGAAAGCGGCCGAACCAGCGCGCGGCCTGGTCAAGGGGAGAATAGCGTAAGGTCGCTCCGATCTTCATCGATCGATCACGAGACGATAGCCGATGCCGCGCACGGTCTGCAGGAAGATCGGGTTGGCAGGATCGATCTCGATCTTGCGGCGCAGCCGGTTGATCTGAACGTCCACCGTGCGCTCGTTGGCGGCAATGCCATTGCCGGCGAGCGCCTCGCGCGGAACATTGTCGCCCGCATGGCTGCCGAGGATTGTCAGGATCTCGCGCTCGCGCTCGGTGATGCGCACTACCTCATTCCCGCGACGCAATTCGCCGCGGTCGAAGCGATACGAGAAGGGGCCGAAATGGATGACCTCCGGCACGTCGACGTTCGTCGCGCCTGGTAGGGGCAGCGTGCGCTTGAGGATGTTGCCGAGGCGCAGTAACAGCTCGCGCGGCTCGAAGGGCTTGGGGAGATAATCGTCCGCGCCGATTTCCAGGCCCGTCACCCGGTCGGAGGCTTCGGAGCGGGCCGTGAGCATCAGGATCGGCACCTGCGAATGCTCGCGCAGGCTGCGGGCATAATCGAACCCGGTCTCTCCCGGCATCATCACATCGAGCACGAGGGCATCGAAGACGAAGTTTCCTGCTTTCGCCCTTGCTTCGGCAGCGCTGGCAGCTGCCGTGACCCGATATCCGTTCTCGGTCAGAAAGCGGGTCAGAAGGTCGCGCAGGCGGCGGTCGTCGTCCACCACGAGGACGTGCGGGGCATGGTCGGGAATGTCGATGCGTGCATCCATCAGGCTTCAAGCTGCTTTGTCGGGCCTTGCTTATCAGGTTTTCTTAAGGCCGAATACGAGCTGCTTCACGTGGGCGCTGTCGTCCGGATCGATGAGACGCAGAAGGTAGCGGCTGACCGTCTCCTTCGCCTCCGGCTCCATCTCGGACAAGGCCCGCATGATGCGGCGGGTCTGCAGCTTGGCGAGCTTCAAGGCCAAATCGTGGCCTTTGGCAGTGGCAAAGAGAAGCCGCTGGCGCCGGTCGGAGGTCCCCATCCGGCTCTCGACGAAATCCTTCTCGATGAGTTCCTTGAGAACCCGGTTGAGGCTCTGCTTGGTGATCCTCAGGATATCGAGGAGCTCCGCGATCGTCAGGCCCGGCTGGCGGCTGACGAAGTGCAGCACCCGGTGATGGGCCCGCCCGAAGCCGTATTCGTCCAGGATTCTGTCGGGATCGCTGACGAAGTCGCGATAGGCGAAGAAGAACAATTCGATCAGGTCATAGGCCGGCTGTTCGGCCAAGATATCCTTGCCTGTATCCTTGCCGGATTGTTGAGACTTCAAAGCCGGAATTGCGTCTGGCACCATCCTGTTCCCAATTTTTATGTCAGCCTTGTTGACATATCTCAGGACGATTGTTACTCGTCAAGCCGCTTCCGCGAAATGAATGAAATTGAAATCGGCTGGAAGCAAACCGGAAATTACACGACCCCGGTCGCCACAGAGGTCGGCATTCAAGGAGAAAAACGATGTCCGCGACCCCCTTCGATCAACGTGATGGATGGATCTGGTACGACGGGCAGATCGTACCCTGGAAGGATGCCCAGCTCCATGTCTTGTCCCACGGGCTCCATTACGGCTCTTCCGTGTTCGAAGGCGAGCGCGCCTATGGCGGCGAGATCTTCAAGTCGACCGAGCACTCCGAGCGCCTCAAGAAATCGGCCCAGATCCTCGATTTCGAGATCCCCTATACGGTGGCCGAGATCGACGCGGCCAAGCGCCTCGTGCTGGAGAAGAACGGGCAGAAGGACGCCTATCTGCGTCCGGTCGCCTGGCGCGGCTCGGAGATGATGGGCGTTGCGGCTCAGACCAACAGGATCCACCTCGCCATCGCCTCATGGGAATGGCCGAGCTATTTCGATCCGGCTCAGAAGATGAAGGGAATCCGCATCGACATGGCGGAGTACCGCCGTCCCGATCCGGCCACAGCCCCGTCGGCCGCGAAGGCGGCGGGTCTTTACATGATCTGCACCATCTCTAAGCACAAGGCGGAGCGGAAGGGCTATGCCGACGCGCTGATGCTCGACTGGCAGGGTCGCGTGGCCGAGTGCACCGGCGCCAACGTGTTCTTCATCCGCGACGGCGTCGTCCACACGCCGATTGCCGATTGCTTCCTCGACGGCATCACCCGCCGCACGGTGATCGACCTCGCCAAGCGCCGCGGCTTCGAGGTAGCGGAGCGCCGGATCATGCCGGAGGAGCTTTCATCCTTCAACGAGTGCTTCATCACCGGAACGGCCGCGGAGGTGACGCCTGTGTCGGAGATCGGCCCCTATACCTACCAGCCCGGCAACATGACCAAGGTGCTGATGGAGGATTATTCGGCCGAGGTGCAGCCCAAGAGCAAGGCGGCATAAGGTTTTTAATTACGTTTCCACATGGTGCCCGGCCTCGTGCCGGGCATTTCTTTTTCAGTCCTCATGTGGGCAAAAGATGTGGATGGCCGTGACGTTGGGGAAACATTCGAGTTGGGATTTTTGACGCCTGGTGTGGGGCATTTGCCGTGCCCGTTACTGAGCCGGCTAGACCATTGCCATCCACTGGACGGAGCTAAGTGAACAAAGCAAGAATTGGGCTTTGAAGCGACATTTGAGGGAAATCTGTGGATAACGGGGATGGTTCGGCAGAGTTAATCCGCCTTTCCCTGAGGAACCAAGGGCCTGCAAGGGTGTTCTCGTCGCAGAACAAATATAGAACAATAAGAGTCTTGTGTGTTCTTGCAAGATAAAGTGACAATTCGTTATATCATTAACTAAACGGCTTCCGTAGAGGCAATTAACAAAGGTTAATTCTGGTCTTTCCAGCAATCGGGCCAAGGACCTGGATGAACGGATCTCTGCAAACGAAATGATTGGTCCCAGGATTGCAGCGCCGATCCAAAATCGAACGGCCCAGCCCTTCCGTAAGCCTCAAGGCATCACCACATGAGGCGCAGGAGCGTCGTGCTCCAAAGGGATGGAAAACGAAGACGATGATGAAATTTGCTTCTCGCCGCAGCCGGGTGATGGTTGCCCTGGCGGCTGCCTTGGTCCTTGCCGGTAGCGCGGCCGAGGCTCGCGTCGGGCGGGGAAGCGGCGGCTTCGGATCGCGCGGCGCGCGCACCTATACCGCTCCGCCGGCAACCCGGACGGCGCCGGAAGCCGCAGCCCCGATCCAGCGTTCGCAAATTCCGAACCAGGGTCCCAACATGACCCGTCCGGGCACACTGGCCCCGAACGTGGCGCAGCCGCGCCGCTTCGGCTTCGGCACGGGCCTGATGGCCGGCCTTTTCGGTGCAGGCTTGCTCGGCATGCTGTTCGGTCAGGGCTTCTTCGGTGGCCTCGGCGGCTTGGCCTCGATGCTCGGCCTGCTGCTTCAGATCGGCCTCGTGGTCCTGCTGGTCTCGTTCGCGATGAAGTGGTTCCGCAGCAGGCGTCAGCAGCCGGCCTATGCCGGTGCGGGTCAGGGCTATGCCCGCTCCATGGGCGGCAGCGTGCCGCCGACTGGCGGACGTCCCATGAACAGCGGCCTTGGCGGCGGTCTGGGCTCCGGCTTGGGCGGCGGTCTCAGTGGGGCCCTGGGTGGCGCTCTTGGAGGCCGGTCACAGCAGGCTCCTCGTCGTCCAGGCGTGCGCGATGAGGTCGGTATCGGCGAGAGCGATTACGCGGCTTTCGAGCGCGGTCTCGTCGAGATGCAGGACGCCTATTCGCGTGAGGATGTCGCCAAGCTCTGGACGCTCGCCACGCCCGAGATGGCCGGCTACTTCCAGGAAGAGCTCAACGACAACGCTTCCCGCGGCGTCGTGAACAAGCTCTCCGACGTGCGTCTCAACCAGGGCGACCTGTCGGAAGCCTGGCGCGAGGGCACCACGGACTACGCGACCGTCGCCATGCGCTTTGGCATCACCGATGTCATGACAGACAGGGCCACGGGCCGTGTCGTGGAAGGCGATCCGAACAAGCTCGACGAGGCGACGGAGCTCTGGACCTTCCGCCGCGATCAGGGCGGCCCCTGGAAGGTCTCGGCGATCCAGCAGGCTTAAATCTCAGTTTCACAAAGGTGAAAGCGGAAAGCGGCCGGTTTGCACCGGCCGCTTTTTCATGTCCAAAGAGTGATAGTGATACGCGATTATTCTGCCGCCATGCGGCGACCCGCATGGAAACCTTCTTGAACTTCCTCGATGATCTTGCTCACGAAGGCATCAAGGTCGCCGGGATTGCGGCTGGTAATAAGACCCTGATCCGTCACTACCGTCTCGTCACGCCATTGGCCGCCGGCATTGATCATGTCAGTTTTGATCGCGTGGTAGGACGTGCACTTCTTGCCCTTGATCACACCGGCTTCGATGAGAAGCCAGGGCGCATGGCAAATGGCGGCAACGGTTTTGCCTGAGGAATAGAAAGCGCGGATGATTTCGATGGCTTTCGGTTCAGTGCGCAGCTTGTCGGGATTGATCTGTCCACCGGGCAGAACGAGCGCGTCGTAGTCGGTTGGATTCACGTCCTCGATGTCCTTGTCGACGGACACGGTCTTGCCCCAGTCCGTCTTGTCCCAGCCATAGATCTTGCTGGACTTCATGCGCGATTTCGGAGCCGCGACTTCGACTGTTGCGCCGGCATCCAACAATTTTTCCTGCGGCACCATCAGCTCGGATTGCTCGAAGCCGTCGGTCGCCATGATGAGGATCTTGGCCTGCTTGATGTCAGGCATGACATTCTCCATTCCGTGGTGGGGGCTGTTCGTGAACGGATGGGGTGGGGAGGGGTTCCGATTACGGCGCCCATCGGAACCCTGATGGCATGGTTCTGTTGACCCAGTCACGGATTTCCAAGAGAGGGCAAAACGATGGTCAATCCAGGAACGCCGACGAACGAGCCGACGCCGGGCGGCAATATCCCAAGTGAGGTGCCGCCTGGAACAATTCCGGATGAAGAGCCGGATATCGGCCCGACGGGACCTCGCACGCCCTATCCCGTCAACGATCCAGGGATCTCCGACCCGAAAGGGCCCGGCTCGGAGCCAGATTACCTGCCGGGCAACCCCACCGATCCCGGCACGCGATATTGAAGTGATGCACATCATGGGCCGGCAGCGCGCATTCCGGCTCATATCTCGATGATGGCGTAGGGTTTGCCCGTCGGCTTCTCGATATGCTTGGCGACATTGTAGACCGGCTGTCCGCCGGGCGTGCGGCCCTCGAAACGGCCGCGATGCGCATGGCCGTGCACGATGGCGTTCACCTTGAACCGATCGATGGTTTCAGCCAGCCGCGACGAGCCCAGGAAGGGATAGATTTCCAGCGGCTCGCTCTCGATCGTCTCTGTGATCGGCGCGTAATGGAGAATGACCATGGAGCGCTTGGCGCGAACCTGCCGCATGGCGTTCTCGAGCCGCAGTGTCTCATTCATGGTCTCGCCGACGAACTGTTTGATCGCCGGTTCACCGAAGGAGCCGAGCATGCGGCGTCCGAAGCCGCCGGCAAAGCCTTTCACGCCGACGAAGCCGACACCGTCGATCTCGACCGATTGTCCGTCAAGGACTCGCATGCCGGCATCGCGGAGAATATGAGTCACCTCTTCATGAGCGCCGCATTCGTAATCGTGGTTGCCGAGAACGCCGACAATCGGAATCGGGCAGGATTTGATGTCCTGCGCCAGGAGTTCGGCTTCCTTGGGTCTCCCGAGATCCGTCAGATCTCCAGCCAGAACCAGAACATCGGCCTCTTTGGAGATTTCTCCGAACAGATCGCGATAGGAACCCCAGTTGTCCTCGCGAACATGAAGATCGCCCATGGCGGCGACCTTCATCAGTTGCTGTGGTTCATCACTCATTCCGCCATTCACCTTCGCCGCCGACATCGGCGAAGCCCCATTGCTTGACATCGATTTCGTAATCGATGCGGGAGAACATCCGCCCGCGGCAGACCTTCATCTGCGGCGGCGGAAGATCGAGCTGTTTTGAGAGCCTGTCGAGAAGTTCGTCCATCACCCAGCGTGGAATCTTGTCGCGCTCGGACGGATAGATCCAGCGGAAGTTGAGCAGGTGCATGAGCATCACCTCCCAGTGCACTTCCATGTAGGCCAGCAACGCATGCCAGTCGATTTGGTCATGCGCCTTCAGGATCGTGTGTGCCACGTCCGCGCCGTCATAACGATGGCGCAGCTGAATGAAGCATTTCGACCAGACGAGCTCGGTTGGTCCGACGATGCGCACGGGAGAGCCGAAGACCTCGATCTGACGTGCGCGCTCGAACCATTGGTCGCCGATGGGCATGGTGCCGTTCGACGAGGCGAAGATCACGTCGAAGAAGTACTGGCCCTTGAAAACCTTGCCTAGCCAGCGATCGTCCTCGATCTCGACGGAGTAGCCGATGCTTTTGAAATGCGACAGGACCCGGGTGTAGTCACCGGCCTTGCAGAAGATGTCGAGATCCTTGGTCGGCCGCGTGATGCCCGTATAGGCGGACAGCGCATAGGTGCCTGCCAGCAGAAAGGGCAGCCCGAGATGGTTCAGCTCCCGGAGCGCCTCGGCATAGAACGCTTCGGATTCCGGATATTTGAGGGTCGGTTCCGCCTTCGCGTCCATGACGGGGACACCCGGGTGGGCACCGGAAACGAGCTCTGGATCGTGAACTGCCATGGCCTTGTCCAAGCGCGGCCGAGAATGCCCCGCGTTCGACAACAGAATGGCCGTAATGAAGTTCCTTGCCGGCCGAGCTTAATGCCGGAAAGAGGCGATTCAGGCTCGGATCCGCCTCAGCTCGGCAGCCTTGCCGGCGACTGGTGTTCCAAGGCCGAGATTGGCCCAGATGCCGAGCAGGTCCTGCTCGACCTCGGCGACGCGTTTTTGCAGTTCTAGGGTGTGGTCTTCCCCCTTCAACGGCTTGCCGTCCTTGAGCAAGCGTTGCCCGGCTTCCGCCAGGGCCTCGTCGACGAAACGGACAATGTCCGCTTCCTTCTCGTACAGGGCAAGCCATATCAACTGAGCCATGCGGTCGGTCGCGATGCCTCCGCCTGTGACCGGAGAGGCGAAATAGCCGTATTTGCGCTCGATACGCGCCTCGGCCGCGACGGCTCTGTTGAAGTGATCTGTCTGGAGTTTCCTTTCTGAAAAACCTCGATCCGGCAGGCAGGAATGACATTTGCCCAGAGCCGCCAGGAACGTGATGGCCTGAACCACGCGGTCGAAGCCGATCCCACCAAGGGCCGGCTCGTTCAGGATTTCACGCAAAGTCTTGGGGCCTTGGTCCAGTGCGCCGATCAGCGGATCGTAGATGGCACTTTGCAGTTTCACTGTATGGTGCATGCCTCGCACCTCGCGAGGGATCTTCGCGCCCGTGACGGACAGGGCAAAGCGCGTGTCGAGCCACTTGTCGCGAATTTGATGAGCTGCAAGCCGAACCGACCCCTTGATGAAAATGTCTCGCCGGAACTGCTGGTCTACCATGTGATCGCGCGTCATCTGGCGCAGGGCGACGTTATCAACGCCAGCGAGAAACTCGCGCTGGTCCTTCGTGAGATGAAGTTCATCGAGATTCTCAACCGCGTTCGCCGGGCCGACCCAAGTGAGTTTTGCTTCACTGAGCTCCTGGGCGAGGTCCATGAAGTAGAACGGATTGGATTCCGTGTTGAAATATTCGTGGGCGATGTAGTTCGGATTTTGGCTTCTGAGCCTTTCCAGTCGCTTCGCCAATTTGGGGTTGTTAGCCAGGAAGCGCATGTCCAGCTTGTTGAATGTGTCGGCGAAATCCAGGAAGGTCGAGGCACGCGATCGGGGCGAAAGCTGTGAGCCTTTGGCAACCGTATGTTCCACGAGGAGGCGCCGGAGCGGCATCATGGAGGCCCAGCCTGGCATGCAATTGTAGGAGATGTAGACTATGCCGCCGGGCTTCAGCTTCCTGCGGATGAATTCGACGATCGTTCGCCGGTTCTCGGGCGAGATCCAGCTATAGATCCCGTGAAGGGTGATGAAGTCGAAATCGGGCAGGTCGCTGCGGGTCAGGAACTCGGCGAAGCTGTCGTCGTAGAAATGAACGTTTCCGAGCCGCGCCGATTGCGAGAGCGTCCGGGCACCGGCGATGTGAGCGGGATTGAAGTCGGTGGCGTGAAACTGGATGTGCGGATTGGCGGAGGCGAGCAGATTGGTGGAAAAGCCCTGGCCGCAGCCGAGCTCGCAATATGCGAGGGAAGAGGAGGCGAGATCGGGCGATTGAACACCCTGCAGCAGGGCCAGGAAGCCGAGCAGGCTCGGCGTCAGCTCCTGATAGAAGCCGTAAGTGTACTCGACGTCGACAACGTAGCCCGATGACCAATCCGCCATGACAATGCCCTAACTGCCCATAGACGCGCTCAGGCGTCAGGTGGGTATAATTATGTTATTACATTGTCAGGTAGCGATGTTCTGATCAATCCCCCTATGCTTGCGACGAAAGAGCTTAGTTAAGCTCAGTGATCACCGTGGGAGACCCTGACATCCCGTGGACTGTTCAGGATCTCGAGCAGACTCTGGGCGATGTGTCGGGCCTCATCGTCTTTCAGGCGCAGCAAGAAGGGCGGCATCATGCCGGCCTGGAGGGCCACCACGGCCATGCCGTGCTCGTCCATGCCGATATCGATGGTCTGGGAGGTCACGTCGACCATTTCCTCCGGCATGTCGTCACTTTCCTCGGCGCTCTCGCCGATGGCAGTGAGCAGCTGGCTCACGGCCCGTACCAGAGAACGGGCGGCATGGGGGTCCATGACCACGGCGGTCGATTGCTCGCCCTTCTGGAATGCCAGCTGGATGTTGTCGCCTTCGAGCGTGACGGAAATACCTGCCATGAGTGTCCTCGTCTTTCCCGTTCCCCATATGGGGATGGCTTACGTCAAGGGAAAGGCAAAGGCCTTGGTACGACAGATGCGCCTCGCCCCCAAGGGAAGAAGCGCATCCTGGTAAACCGAGTATGGGCCGTCAGATCCCGCTGCCCGAGGCCCCCCTGATCCGGCGTGTCGATGCGACCGTGCCAGTGCCGGTGGTCTCTGGCATGCCGACGCTGCCAGCGCCCGCCGCGCCTGCACCGGACATCATGGTGCCGGCAATGCCGGCATCCGCGGGTTGCTGAATGCGCAGATTGTTCTGCACATGGGTGACGCCGGAGACGGAATCGGCGAGGTCTTCCGCATGGCGCTTCTCGAAGCGGCTGCTCACGGTGCCGGTGAGGGTGATCTCGCGGCCCGCCACCGTGACCTCGATCTCGGAGGCGTCGATATGCGGATCTTCCGTGAGGCGGTCGTTCACGTCCTCCAGGATGCGGGCATCGGAGCGCTGATAGCCCTTCGGTCCGCGGCCGCGATGCCGGCCGGCTTCACGCATATCCTGCTCGCGGCGGCGTTCCGCGTCCTCGTCTCCGAACCAGGATCGGACCTCGTCGCCGGCCCGCTCGAGGAAACCGCGCTCCTCGTTGTAGTCGCGCGAGCCGCGGCCGAAGCTGTCCGATCCGTGGCGGTCGCGCCCATAGCGATCCCAGCCGTAGCGGTCCTGGTCGCGCCGGGTGCCGAAGAAGGGCCTCTCGTAACCGCCCTCGTCGCCGACCACATCGTACCAGTCGAGGGCCGATCCACCGGTGCCGTAGCCGGCCGAATCCCCGTAATCGCGCTCGCGGACATCCCGCTCCAGGCGCGAGCCGTCATCCTCGCCCGAGCGGTATCCGCGGTCGTAACCGGCGTTTCGGTCGTATCCCGCGCTGCGATTGCCGAAGCCGCGGCGGGCGATGTAGCCGTCGTCCTCGCGGTCGCGCCAGTCGAAATCCTGATTGCCGTAGCGGCGTTCATTGGCCATGGGAGCGCTCCTCATTTGTCGTGGATTGGGGCCACCCGAGAGTGGCGTCGCGCAACCAACGTGAAGGCGCGGGCGAGTGTTCCTGAGCGTAGGCGAGCGGGGCCTCGTCAAGGCCGGGCGTGACGAAATTCAATTCACCCCGGCCGGGGAGGCGGCCCTTCAGGTCATCCGGGCTGTCCGAAATCCATGAATTTTCAACGCATTTCCCGTTGTTTTCCGAAAGGGCTTTGCCTTGTAATTGCCCCATCTGTGCCTTAGGTACGGTCCATCGACATTTGGCCGGACGACTGGGCTTCCCGCTTTGGCACTGCCGGGCGCACGTTCCTTCTCTCTACCATCTATCGACTAACGGGTGGCTGGCCCTTGGGCCCTCATCCACGTGCAATCGACAGTGAAAAGGATTTCCCATGGAACAGGGAACCGTGAAGTGGTACAATGAAACCAAGGGTTATGGTTTCATCCAGCCCGACAACGGCGGCAAGGATGTGTTCGTTCATGCGACCGCTCTCGAGCGCGCCGGCATGCGCGGCTTGCGCGAAGGCCAGAAGATCTCTTACGAGCTTCAGACCGACCAGCGCACCGGCCGCCAGTCTGCAGTGAACCTGCAGAACGCGTAAGGTTTGATGCCGGAGGACGTGCTCGCACGTCCTCTTGCATATAGCCGTTCCGGTTCAGGGGCGGCTTTTTTGTTATGAGGAAGGCTTTGCATGGCAAAGGAAGAACTGATCACCTTTGAAGGACTTGTGACCGAAATTCTGCCGGACGCGCGCTACCGCGTGCAGCTCGACAACGGCCACGAGGTCATCGCTTACACGGCCGGCAAGATGAAGAAGAACCGCATCAAGACGCTCGCCGGCGACCGCGTGACCGTCGAGATGTCGCCCTATGATCTGGAGAAGGGCCGGCTGATCTTCCGTCACAAGGATTCGGGTGCCTCTTCCGGTCCGCGTCCGCCGCAGCGCGGCAACCAGCAGTTCCGGCGCCGCTAAGACGATCGGCGCACCTGATCTGGACGCGCCGATTGTTTTTCTAAGATTGAGACGGCAGCTGGCCGTCAGGCGACCGCGTGCATCACCGAGAGGGTGACGCGGTCCGGGCCGAGATCCTCTTCCATGTCGGTGAAGTGCATCAGCTCGGCCAGCCGGTTGCGGGCGCGGTTGACGCGGCTCTTGATGGTGCCGACCGCGCAGCCGCAGATCTCCGCCGCCTGCTCGTAGGAGAAGCCCGAGGCGCCCACCAGCAATAGCGCCTCGCGCTGGTCGTGGGGCAGGAGGGCGAGCGCGCGCTGCAGATCCTCGAAATCGAGATGGGGCATCTGGTCCGGCTGCACCGAGAGGGCGGCCGCGTATTTGCCGTCCGCATCCTCCACCTCGCGGCGGCGCTTGCGGTATTCGGAATGGAACAGGTTGCGCAGGATGGTGAAGAGCCAGGCCTGCATGTTCGTGCCGGGCTGGAAGCGGTCGATATTGGCGATCGCCCGCATCAGCGTCTCCTGCACGAGGTCGTCGGCGCGGTCCACGTTGTTCGTGAGCGAAATGGCGAAGGCGCGCAGGTTCGGCGTCGCCTTGAGCATGGAGTCGCGCAAGTCGGTATCGATACTCATGATTGCTGCTTTTCTCCCTTCACGCCGTCGAGTCGATTGATGATCTCGATGAAGCGGTCCGGCACCGGCTGCTCGCCCAGCGCCAGCGCGTCGTAGAACTGGCGCAGCCGCTGGCCGATCTGGGCCTGGACCGAGCGACTCAGGACAGGGGACGAGGATTTGTGGAGGCCGGGAACGGGTTCTGGATCGTCGTGGGGCATAAGGTTCGGAATCTTTTTCTGCATTGGGGTGTCCTGGTCCATCGAAGGGAGCGACCTCCCGCAGGGGGTCGCACTGATGGCGGCACCCAATCGCCGAGGAGGTAACGTCAAGCCAAGGTGATCGTTCCGCCCCCGGACCTACCCCTTCGTCACTCATCCACAGGCAAAAGAGCCGGGAACTTTTTCCCTTACGGCCAAGTTTTCCTGGCACATCGTGCGGAAAAGTGGATCCGGTTTTCCGCACTTAAACGATGTGCCGATTTAGATTGAGCATCGGATTAACCCCAAAAGTGGAACCCACTTTTGGGTCCGATGCTCTAGACGAACGCCGCCCCGCGGCGGCAAATGTGGAGGGAGTATTTCCATGGCACTCAGCACCATCCTGCTCATTCTCATCATCCTGCTGCTCATCGGCGCCGTGCCGGCCTGGCCCTATAGCCGCGGCTGGGGCTACGGCCCGAGCGGCCTTCTCGGCGTGATCCTGCTCATCCTCATCATCCTGCTGCTGATGGGGCGGCTCTAACGCTCCAACAGCGTGAGACAGCGAGGGCGGCCTTGGGCCGCCCTTTTTGGTTTCAGAAACCGTTGCGGATAGGGGAGTTGTTGAACCAGGGCTAGTGTGCCGGACAGCATCAGAAAAAGTCACGACAGGCCGGAATAAGGATGCCGCCTCAGGCGTCCCAGCTACTGTCAGCAGGTCAGAGGTTCCCATGACCGAGGAGCCGGCACATGAAACAGCTTTTTTCGACACACCTAACAAGACGAAGCGCAATCTTGGGGATCGCGGTGACCGCCGCACCCGTGGCGTTGACAGGGGCGGACAACGCTTACGCCCAAGCCAGTCAAACCGAGCCCGAGAAGAAGCCTGAGAAAAGTCTGTACGAGCGGCTGGGCGGCGTCTTCGCCATTGCCGCGGTGGTGGATCACTTCAGCGACGCCCTCGTGAAGAACCCCGTCGTCGGCCAGAAGTCCAAGAACCCGCGGCTGCGGGAATGGCACACCAAGAACCTGGAAAGGCTGCCCGGCCTCAAATTCATGCGGACCCTGTGGGTCTGCCAGGTGTCCGGTGGACCCTTCGAGTTCACAGCCACCAAGCCCGGTGCGACGCCGCTTGGCCTGGAGGAGGCGCACCGGGACCTGCGGATCTCGCCTGCGGAATTCGATGCGGTGGCCGCGGAGCTCGGACGGACCCTGGATTTCTTCAAGGTCCCGAAGCAGGAGAAGACTGAAGTCCTGGCAGCCTTCGCGGCTCATAAGGACGAGGTCACGACGGGCTACGTCAAGCGCGGCTGAAGCTGTGTTTCCCGGTCTTGACGAGGCCGATGATCGTCAAGGCCGGCGAGCTCAGCCCGAGAGCCTTCGCCACCATCTCGAAGCTGATGGTGGCGAGCAGCACCTCGCTGGCGAAGCCAAGCGCGAGCGACATAAGCAGCGTCATCAGCTGGCGCCGGAGGCAATCAGCCTCCCAGCGGCGAGGCGAGCGCCGCCACGACCACGATGTCCAGAACCATGAATGCCGACATGAAACTCGACGCCCGACCGCGCCGCAGACTCTCAGCATACCGGGTATGAGTTCGCCTCATCGATGGGCTGATCAACGAGGAGCAAGCAGGCCCGGAGAAAGGAGCCCGAGGGCTGTAACCTATCTGAATGCCCATCCGGGCGGGCTGGCCTAAGCTGCGGCCCATGAGCAAGTTGGAGTCGGACCGACATAGGACGCATGTTCGCCACCGCTCGACGCAGCTGGCGCTCAAGCTGACCCGGCGGCGGATCGAGGAGACCGAGCGCGTGCTGGATGAATCCCGCAAGCTGCTTGAGCAGCCGGTCTATCCGGAGGATCCTCGAACTGTCCCCAAGCGTGATCAGTGAAGCCCTGCGCGCGAAATAATCGCCCGTGTCATGTCCGGAACCCTTTATGAAGCCAGCGGGTCTTGCGGCTCCGGCCCTTCCTGGCGGGCGATCTCGGTCAGGATGATCTGCCGGTGTCTGTGAAACTCCTCCAGGGTCCGTTCGTAGTTCTGAAGCAGTTTCATGGCCTCCGTGACGTCGTGCCCATGGTTGGCCAGGCGCTCGATCAGGGCAACCTGCTCGCCCACGCGCCTCTCGCCCTCGGCGATGTCGATATCCGCCTTGGCGAGCTCCTCGCGTTTTTTCCAGGCATGCGGCATGGCGCTGTCGATCATGCGCCTGATTGCGGGCGGGCGCCACGAATTTCGCGGAGGACACTCTGTGGGAATGGTGAAGTCGAAGCGCTTCCTCTATGTCGGCCTGACCTAGACCGCGCGATACTCCGGCACAAAGTGACGTCAGCCTGAGGGCTTCTAACATGGTCAAAGCAGGCATCCCTAAAGGCCAGGGAACTTGTTACTTTGAGTCTTGATGGACGAGCCGCTGATCATGCGCCCCCGATGCAGTCTCCTGCTCTGAAGGGGCCGAGAACAGTGGGATCTTCATACCTTGCGTCAAGTATGGCACGCCGGCCGTGTAGCCCGTACCACGCCGCATACCAAGCATGCGCATCGCAAGATTATGGTGCGTCTTGCGCCACTCCATGATTGCGGCTTCGAACGCGCTCATCGCCTCGAGAAGATCGGTGAGTTTGTCGGAGGACAGGGACGCATCAGCGATCGCCTCCTCCAGTGTCGGCGCGCCAGCGAGCACACGCTCGCGCACCTCGGGCACGGCGTCATAGCCTGGCCCGGCCAAACGCTCCGGATCGGGCCGCCGGCACAGACTCTCAAGGGTCTTGTAGCTGCGTGACTGGATCGCGCTCGCGCCATCGGTGTACTCGCGGAAGGTCATGAATGCCTCCGGCTGCATCGTTGCCACGAGAGAGAACAGCGGCGAGGCCTCCCGCATCGCCCGCTCGGCCGCGCGCACCGCGCTCATTGTGCCGCCAGCATCGCCTGCCTTGACTCTCACGATCGCCGCACGCAGCTGGACGGCGATGAGCGAGAAAGTCGTCTCGTAGCACTGAAGCACGCGAACGAACAGGTTCTCGTCGTGCATCGTGTAGACAGTCAGAAGCGTCACGGCGAGCATGCGGCGCTCCTCCGCAGTCTGCTCGGCCTCGACACGGGCGCACAGTGCGCGTGCTGTCTCGATTGGATCATCGGCCTCGCTGGCGGCATCGATGCCCAGGCGCATCATCGCCGTGCGCAAAGCTCGCAGGCCCAGAATGCAGCGCTTCATTGTGATCCGTCTCTCTGGGCGCAGGAGCGGAAGCAACTCGGTCGCTCCGTCGTGGGCCGCGATCTCGAAGCGCAGTAGGTCGGCGACCAGCAGCATAATGAGCCGGTCACGCTGCCACTCGGCATGGGAGGCATCGAACTCGAGCGAGTCCCGCTCCGTCACAGTCGGCAGCGGCAGGTCGTGAACCGCCAAATAGCTTGGGTTGTCGAAGCGCCCGTCGTACTTGTCGAGCGCGGTGTCCAGGAAGCGGCGCAGCGCGTCTGCGCCCTCAGGCAGTGCCGCACGTATCTTGGCAAGGGCTGTGAGTAACTCGCCGGCGACGAAGTGTTTGCCGACCCGGCGGAATTCGGCAATGACCGCCTCGAATGGGAACGCATCGGCGACTGGGTCGGCAAGCCAATGCTGCAGGTCGACCATAAGTGTAGGGTTCGGCATCGCGCGCCTTCGCCTGTGGATTAATCCTGGGCGTACGGTGCGGCATCGCTCGCCTTGCGTCTGTGAACGCCATCACAGTCCGAGTGGTTATCGCGCATCGGCGGCCTGACCGAGCTTCAAACGCGCAAAATCCAACATGCCCTTCATGAGGCGACACGATGGGGTGCACACCACATGCACGTGAGTATCCGATGTCAGTCGAAGCCCTACCCGGCCGAACCGGGTAGAGCCTTTTCGTAAAAACCGTCAGCTCGGAATCCGCTGATCGTACTCGCTCTTCAACCGACCCCAGCTATCCCAGAACGGCTCCGGCTCCTCGCCGGCCACGCGGGCGGCCAGGATGTCGAGGTGGGCGTGCCAGCCGGCGCTGACATTGAGCAGGGTCGAGCGGTCGGGCACACGGCGGTGGATGAGGGTGAGCAGCACTTCGGAGCCCTTCCGTTCCAGCTCGAAGGAGACGCCACCGGTCGAGCCCCAGGTGATGGCGAGCTTGTGGGGCGGATCGAGCTCGGTGATCCGGGACTCCATTTTATGCTCCTCGCCGAAGCCGGGCGGGCGCTGTCCGGGCGGGTTTGTAAGCTCGTCGTTGCGCCAGACGAATTCGACCGGTGCTCCAAGCTTCATCTCCATCTCGCCCGCCGCGAGCCACTGGCGGCGCAGGTCACTGTCCGTCAGATAGGCCCAGATGCGCTCGATGGGGCCGGGCAGAAGGCGCTGGATCGTCAGCGTGGCAGGATCGGTCAGCACGCCATAGGCATTCCGGGTCGCGAGGTCTGTCATTCGTCGTCTCCTTTAGTGGGTGGGGACTTCTTGGGCGGGGACTTTTTGGCGTCCTCCTCGCGGAGGAGCCGTTCCAGCACGTCCAGACGCTCGGTCCAGAAGCGTTCGTAGATGCCGAGCCACTGGTGGGCGGTAGCCAACGGTCCAGGGTCGAGGCGGCAGACATGGGTGCGGCCGCGGATGTCGCGCCGGAGGAGGCCCGCATGTTCCAGCACCTTGATGTGCTTCGAGGCGGCCGCGAGCGAGATCGCGAAGGGTTCAGCCAGCTGGCTCACCGTGCGCTCACCCTCCGCAAGGTCGCGGAGCATCCGCCGCCGGGTGGAATCGCCGAGGGCGTGAAAGACGGTGTCGAGCCGGGATGTTTGTAATTCAACCATGTGGTTGAATATAGACGCGTCGGGTTGGATAGTCAACCGATTGGTTGAATAAAAGCGTCGGCTATCCCGGTGTGCGGTCCGGCACTTGCTACGCGCAAGAGACATCGCTGCTTCAAGCGAAACCATGTAAATTGCTCACGGGGGCTGGGAGAGCCACGATGCCTATCTTCCTGGACCGGCATGACCTGAAAGGCCTGACTGCTGCCGATATCGCCGAGGCCCACCGCAAGGACCTGGAGGTGCAGGAGGGTTACGGGGTGCGGTTCCTGACCTACTGGTTCGACGACACCCGCGGCACCGCGTTCTGCCTCATCGATGCGCCCGATATCGAGACCGCCATGCGGGTCCATGACGAAGCCCATGGGGAGGTTGCCCGCGACGTGATCGAGGTCGATCTCTCCGCCGTCGAAGCCTTTCTCGGCCGCATCTCCGATCCCGCTCCGACAGGGGCGGCCGCCAGAGGAGCGATCGATCCGGCCCTGCGCACCATCATGTTCACCGATATCGTCGATTCCACCGCCATGACCGAGCGCCTCGGCGATGTGCGCGCCGTCGAGATGGTGCGCGCGCACGATGCCATGGTCCGCCGCGCCCTGCACGACAAGGACGGGCGCGAGGTCAAGCATACCGGCGACGGCATCATGGCCTCCTTCGACGATGTCACCGACGCCGTCGATGCCGCCCGCGCGATCCAGCGGGCCTTCGAGGCCTTCAATCTTGCAAGCCGCGAAAAGCTGCGCGTGCGCATCGGCCTCGATGCCGGCGAACCGGTGGCCGACCACAACGACCTGTTCGGTGCAACCGTGCAGATGGCAGCCCGCCTGTGCCAGAGCGCCGAGCCCGACACCATCGTGGTGTCGGAGATCGTCACCAGTCTCGTCGCTCCCCGCTTCTCCTTCGTGGATCTCGGGAGCCGAAACGTGAAGGGTTTCACGCATCCGATCGAGGCGTTCGCGGTGAACTGGCGGTAAGGGCGGGAACACGTGTCATCCCCGGCGAGCGAAGCGAGGGAAGGGGATCCATTGAGACGAGTAAAATACTGTCATTCCGGGGCCGCGCAGCGGAGCCCGGAATCCATAAACACGACGTCTCAAGAAAGGGTGAGTAGCGTTAAGCCTCTTTTCCGCAATGTCAGCGGATATGGATTCCGGGCTCTCGCTGACGCTCGCCCCGGAATGACAGTGGCTAGGCTCGAGCGCCAGATCTTGCACACGATCCCCGACTTCCGCTCATGCTCCGTCCGAGATGGCGCCCAAACAAAATGCCCAGCACGCGGCCGGACATGTCATCTGTTCAACAATGGAGCCGAGAGTGGCTTATCGCCCCTTGCGGCCCCTGTACTTTGGCTTCTGCCCGGCGAATCCTTGCGTCGAGCGTGCGGCCGGGCGTTCGCGGTAGTTCAGCGGGACCTCGCGGTCCGTGCCGGGACCCATCTCGTCGAGGCCGGGCTTGCGGATGCGCGTGCCCTCGTCCGAGCGGCCCTTGCCCGTCGGGCCGTAAGACGCGGAATCCTCATCGCCTTCGCTTGCGCCGTCGCCTGAAGGCGGCAGGCCCTTCGGGGGCAGGTTGGCGTTGCGTCCGTATTTGCGCGAGCCGCCATAGCGCCCGGCGTCGCGTTCCACATCGGCTTGCCGCGCCATCGGGTCGTCGCTGATCGCAAGCTCGGTGGCCTGCAGGCGCTTGAGCTCGTCGCGCAAGCGCGCAGCCTCCTCGAATTCGAGGTTCGCGGCGGCTTCGCGCATGCGCTTTTCCATATCGGCGATGACGGCCTTGAGGTTGTGGCCGACCGTCCTGTCGGCGAGGCCCGTGTCGACCGATACGTGATCGCGCTCGTAGACGCTTTCCAGAATGTCGGCGATGTTCTTCTTCACCGATTGCGGCGTGATGCCGTGCTCGGCGTTGTAGGCAAGCTGCTTCTCGCGGCGGCGGTTGGTCTCCGCGATGGCGCGTTCCATCGAGCCGGTGATCTTATCGGCGTAGAGGATCGCCTTGCCTTCCACGTTACGCGCCGCGCGGCCGATGGTCTGAACCAGCGAGGTCTCGGATCGCAGAAAGCCTTCCTTGTCCGCATCGAGAATGGCGACGAGCGCGCATTCGGGAATGTCGAGACCCTCGCGCAGCAGGTTGATGCCGATGAGCACGTCGAAGGCGCCGAGACGCAGGTCGCGGATGATCTCGATGCGCTCCAGCGTGTCGATGTCCGAGTGCATGTAGCGCACGCGGATGCCGTTCTCGTGCATGTACTCGGTCAGGTCTTCCGCCATGCGCTTGGTGAGCGTGGTCACGAGCGTGCGGTAGCCGTTCGCAGCAAGCTCCTTCACCTCGTGCACGAGATCGTCCACCTGTGACCGTGCGGGACGGATCTCCACGATGGGATCGACGAGACCTGTCGGACGGATGACCTGTTCCACGAACACGCCGCCGGTCTGCTCCATCTCCCATTTCTGCGGTGTCGCCGACACGTGGATCGATAGCGGACGCATGGCGTCCCATTCCTCGAAACGCAGCGGGCGATTGTCGAGGCAGGAGGGCAGTCGGAAGCCGTATTCGGCGAGCGTCGCCTTGCGGCGGAAGTCGCCGCGATACATGCCGCCGATCTGCGGCACGGTCACGTGGCTCTCGTCGGTGAAGACGAGCGCGTTGTCGGGCAGGTATTCGAACAGGGTCGGCGGCGGTTCGCCGGGCTTGCGGCCGGTGAGATAGCGCGAATAGTTCTCGATGCCGTTGCACACGCCGGTCGCTTCGATCATCTCTAGGTCGAACTGCGTGCGCTGCTCGAGCCGCTGCGCTTCGAGCAGACGGCCCATGCGGGCAAGTTCCTGCAGGCGGTGCTGCAGCTCGTCCTGAATGCCCTTCACGGCCTGCTGCAGGGTCGGGCGCGGCGTCACGTAGTGCGAGTTCGCATAGACCTTCACGAATTGCAGATCGTTGGTCTTCTTGCCGGTGAGCGGATCGAACTCGACAATGCTCTCAATCTCGTCGCCGAAGATGCCGATGCGCCAGGCACGATCCTCCAAGTGGGCCGGAAACAGTTCGATCACATCGCCGCGCACGCGAAAGGTGCCGCGGGCGAAATCGCTCTGGATGCGCTTGTACTGCAGGGCCACGAGATCCGCGATGAGCTGGCGCTGCTCGATGCGCTCGCCCACCTTCACGGAGAAGGTCATGGCCGTATAGGTCTCGACCGAGCCGATACCGTAGATGCACGACACCGAGGCGACGATGATCACGTCGTCGCGCTCGAGCAGCGCACGCGTCGCCGAGTGGCGCATGCGGTCGATCTGCTCGTTGATGGAGCTTTCCTTCTCGATGAAGGTGTCCGAGCGCGGCACATAGGCCTCGGGCTGGTAGTAGTCGTAGTACGAGACGAAATACTCGACCGCATTGTCCGGAAAGAACGACTTGAACTCGCCGTAGAGCTGCGCGGCCAGCGTCTTGTTCGGTGCGAGGATGAGGGCAGGGCGCTGCGTCTCCTCGATCACCTTGGCCATGGTGAAGGTCTTGCCCGATCCGGTGACGCCGAGCAGCACCTGATCGCGCTCGCTACGGCGCACCCCGTCCACCAGCTCGCGGATCGCGGTGGGCTGATCGCCCGAGGGCGTGAACTCGGACTTGATCTTGAACGGAATGCCGCCTTCCGACTTCTCGGGGCGGGACGGGCGGTGCGGCACCCAGAGCACGCCGTTCTTGAAGCGCGGATCGCCCTCGGTCAGAAGCTTGGTGAGCGCATCGACCGTGGCCGAGACGCCGGAGCCGGGGGACATGTCGCCCAGCTCGTCGGCCACGTCCGGCCCATCGTCGGGACCTTTCAGGCCAAGCTTCTTGGCGAGCGCCGGGTCGACATCGGTGATGTCGCCATGGATGAAGGTTTCCTGCGCCCGCTCGGCAAAACCCTCGGCCGCCTCCCGTTCCCGGTTCACCGCCGGGTTGAGAAGTTCTGCCAGATGAGGGGCCAGGGGCTTCAGATCAGGTTTGGACGCCTTCCCGGTGGAAAGCTTGGGCTTCTTGGGTGATTTGGCCATAGAACGAATATGGTACGAACAGCCGGGGAATGGAAGAGTGCTAGAGCATCGGACCCAAAAGTGGACTTGCACTTTTGGGATCCATTCCGATGCTCAATCCCTTAAATGGCGCATCGTTGAGTGCGGAAAACCGGATCCACTTTTCCGCACGATGCGCTAGTGGTTATACCGTATGCTTCTCCGCCTCGCGTTTCCCCCGTCGCAAGGCCTTCACGAGCGGCACTGCGACGAAGTGGATGAGGGGGATCAGGAGGGCACCGAGAAGGAGCCCGAAGAGGCCGGCGGCGGCGGCCGAGACCAGCCATTCGACAACCCCGCCGAGGCTCGGGACCGCGTGACCCGCCGCTGCGGCGGCATCGTGGATGACGTGGCCGAGATCGGCGAAGCCGTAGCCTTCGAGTCCGTGGATGATGATGCCGCCGCCGACCCAGATCATCGCGGCCGTGCCCACGATGGCGAGGAGCTTGAGCAGAACCGGCATGCCCTTCACCAATCCGCGCCCGAACACTCTGGTCACGGGAGCCAGGAGACGATCCGTATGCAGCGGAGCACTCGTGCTCCGGCGCCGCAGCAGGCTCGACATCGGCCTGTCGCTGCGGGCGAGCGCGACCCCGGCATCGTCCGCCTTCACGATCAGAGCGACGCCGCCATAGACCAGAGCGGTGATGCCGATGCCGACGACGGCCAGCACGGCGGCCTGCATCCAGGTGGATACGGCCGGCACGCTGGCCAAGGTAATGGCCATGATCTCGGCCGAGAGAATGAAGTCGGTCTTGATCGCGCCGCTCACCTTCTCGTCCTCGACGTTCTGTGCCGTCTGGGTCGCTGCGCCGACCGCCCGTTCGTGCTCGTGGGCGCCATGCGGAAACAGCGCCTCGAACACCTTCTCCGAGCCCTCGTAGCAGAGATAGGCGCCGCCGATCATGAGCAGCGGCGTGATCGCCCAGGGCGCGAACAGGCTGAGGAGCAGTGCCGCCGGCAGCAGATAGATGAGCTTGTTCTTGAGCGAGCCCCAGGCGATCTTGCCGACGATCGGCAACTCGCGAGAAGCGGAAAAGCCGGTCACATAGCGTGGCGTCACGGCGGCATCGTCGATCACCACGCCGGCCGCCTTGGCACCGGCCTTGGCGGCCTGGGCGGTCACATCGTCGAGGGACGCCGCAGCGACCTTGGCGAGGCTCGCGATATCGTCCAGCAAGGCGATCAGGCCGATACTCATGGAGGCTCCTGTCGAAAATCGTCTCAGTGCGAGGTTTGGCTCAAGCGGTAAGAGCTATCTTTTGGCTTCGGTCTCGACAACGCCCGAGCGGTAATTTCGGTGCAAAACGGCCCCGCTCGATGCGGCCCGCCATCTGTCATCGGCTCGTCATGAGACGGGCGCATGACGATCCGGCTAACCTTGACCGTCTTGCGGGGAATCCCATGCATCGCTCCCTTATCGCCGGCTCGCTTGCCGCCGCACTCCTCTCCGGCACGGCGCTCAGCGCCTCCGCCGCAGAATATTTCGACCGTATCGCCAGCTTCCCTATCACCTTGAACCTGCCGAAGGACGGGGACCAGAAGGCCGACACGGTGGCGGAGATCATCACGGCGAGCGAGGACGGCAAGCTGCTAATCTATACCGATAGCCCGCGCAAGGCGCTTGGCTTCATCGACATCACCGACCCGGCAAATCCCAAGGCCGGCGGCTCGCTTGCCGTCGGTGGCGAGTCTACCTCGGTGAAGGTGGTGGGTGAGAAGGCCTATGTGGCCGTCAACACATCCGAGAGCTTCACGAATCCGAGCGGCAAGCTCGTCACCGTGAACCTCGCCGAGCGCAAGGTTGCTGCGGAATGCGCTCTGCCGGGCCAGCCCGATTCGGTTGCCGCCAATGCGGGCGTTCTTGCCGTCGCCATTGAGAACGAGCGCAATGAAGAGGTGAACGAGGGTGCGATCCCGCAAATGCCCGCCGGCGCGCTGGTGGTCGCTTCTCTCAATGGCAGCAGCCTCGATTGCACGGCTCTCAAGACTGTTGCTCTCACCGGCCTTGCGGCTGTCGCAGGCGAGGATCCGGAGCCGGAATACGTGGATGTGTCCGAGGACGGCAAGGTCGTGGTGACCCTGCAGGAGAACAACCACATCGCCATCGTCGATGGAAAGACCGGCAAGGTCGAGACGCATTTCTCCGCAGGCAGCGTGGATCTGAAGAACATCGACACCAAGAAGGACGGCAAGATCGAACTGACCGGCTCGATGGAGAAGGTCGTGCGCGAGCCGGATGCGGTGCACTGGATCGACGCCAACCGTTTCGTGACCGCCAATGAAGGCGACTGGAAGGGCGGTTCGCGCGGTTTCACCATCTTCAACAAGGATGGCAGCGTGGCCTACGAATCCGGCGCGAGCCTGGAGTACGAGATCGTGTCGCTCGGCCATTATCCCGACAAGCGCAACAAGAAGGGCGTCGAGATCGAAGGCGTCGAGACGGGCCGGTTCGGCAACGACAACCTGATCTTCGTCGGTTCCGAGCGCGCTTCGGTCGTCGCCGTTTATCGCGATACTGGTGCGGCTCCTGAACTCGTGCAGGTTCTGCCGACCGGCATCGGTCCGGAAGGGTTGATTGCCATTCCGTCGCGCAATCTCTTCGTCGCCACCAGCGAGACCGATCTGCACGGCGATGGCGGCGCTGCTCCGCACGTGATGATCTACCAGCGTGCAGAGCGCGCCGCTCCGGCCTATCCGACGATCCGCTCGGGAAAGAACGCCAACGGCCTGCCGATCGGCTGGGGTGCGCTTTCCGGTCTTGCCGCCGATAAGGCGCAGGCCGGCAAGCTCTACGCGGTGACGGACAGCGTCTATGGCGGCGCACCGCGCATCCTCACCATTGACGCGACGAAGAAGCCGGCACTGATCACGGGCGAAGCGCTCGTGACCCGCAACGGCGCGGCGGCGGAGAAGCTCGATCTCGAAGGCATTGCAACAGCGTCTGACGGCTTCTGGCTCGCCTCCGAGGGCAATCTCGAGAAGGGCGTCAAGAACCTGCTCATCCGGGTCGATGCGAAGGGTGCGATCCAGGAGGAGATCTCGGTTCCGGCGGAGCTCGAAAAGGGCGCGAAGAACTACGGCTTCGAAGGCGTGACCGTCACCGGATCGGGCGCCGACGAGATCGTGTGGCTCGCGGTCCAGCGCGAATGGGCCGACGACGGCAAGAACGCCGTAAAACTCCTCGCCTACAAGCCGTCGGACAAGAGCTGGAGCGCCGTGCGCTATCCGCTCGACAGCACGGAAGCCGGCTGGATCGGCCTGTCCGAAATCGCGGCAGCGGGTGATCGCGTCATCATCATCGAGCGTGACAACCAGATCGCCGAGAAGGCGAAGCTGAAGAAGCTCTATGCCGTTTCGCTTGCCGACATGAAGCCTGTCAAGCTCGGTGGCGAGTTGCCGCTCGTGCAGAAGATGCTGGTGCGCGATCTCCTCGCCGATCTGAAGTCCGCGAACGGCTACGTGCTCGACAAGGTCGAGGGCTTCATCATCGATGCCGCGGGCGACGCCTATATCGTGACCGACAACGACGGCGTCGACGATTCGTCCGGCGAGACGCAGTTCCTCAAGCTCGGCAAGCAGTGAGGCTGAAAGGCCTTGAGGAACTTCTAACAGTAAGGAGTGGGGCCAAGGCCCCACTTGCGATGGATCGGTCGCGCGAACGGATTTCCTGAAACGGCTTCAGGGACTCAATTTGCTCGCTGAGGATTGGGGGCCGGCCTTCCGTGTTGCGATCCGCATAGACGAAGGCGGGACAAGGAAGAGGTTGGGGTCAGGCGGTGAACGCCGTCGGACCCCGCAGATAGGCTTCGATGCGGTCGATCTCGACCTCGGTTTCATCCGGCGATGCGGATGCTTGCACGTCCTGCTGCGTCTCGGTGAGGGGTTGTTCCTCTACCGGGTCGTTGATGGGGGTAAGGTCGTTCAGGGCTTTGTGAACGGCCTGGAGCAGCTCACTCTGCACGTCGTCGTCCGGACTCTCCGGGGGCAGGCGCGGAGTCATCACATCCTCCTTTGGGAGTAGGGTGAATTATCAGCTTGATCCATGTCACAAATAGGGCGCCGTCACTGTGCCGTCGATGCCATTTGCGTGATGGTGACAGCCATCAACCGTTGTTCCGGAGTACCTCGGCCGACGGCTCGAAGGCGGCAATCTGTTGATGGGATGATGGGTTTGTCAGCGCCTCAGGCGCAACTACGGCCCATGGCGTTGAGGCCTTCGTCCAGCAGCTCGGCCAGGTTCGGAATGCCGATGAGCCAGTCGGCGGTCGAGAGCGAGCTCGATGCCTCGCGCTCGCGGGCGAGGCGCACGGCGGCGCCCCATTCCTCGGGTTCCATGTCGCCGCGGCCGATATAGACGAGGGCGATCAGGTCGGCGCGCTCGTCGTCGTTGAGGCCCGCGATCACGTCGCGAAGCTCGTCCTCGGTGGCGTCATCCGGCGAGGAGGTGAGGGAGTCGATGCTGCCGTCGTCGATAGGGTTCGAGCCCGAAGCCGGATCGGTGGGGCCTTCCTTCACGTCGATGGCCCTGATCCGGAGAATGAGTTCGCAAACCTTATCGAGCGCGATATCCATGTAATACCCTCTTGGGATGACCAGTGACGTGCCTGACAGGGAAACCCGGAAGAGAGGATTCGGTTCAGCCTGCGCATCGTGCGGACCCAGAGGTCGCGCTCAACGATGCGCTCATCAAAGAATGAGCATCGGATGGATCCCAAAAGTGCAAGTCCACTTTTGGGTCCGATGCCTTGGTGGCTCCTTGGCTTTCGCCGGGCGCTGCGCGTAAGGTAGCTCGAGGTTGGGGTATACCATGCACCGGTTGATCGCTTTTTGCCTGATTGGGCTCTCTCTCGCCCTCGGCCCTTCTTATGAGGCTCACGGGCAGACAGCTCGCCGGGCCGAGCCTGTCAAACTGGCCCCGCAACGTCCCGGGCAGGTCGATGTCTACATCCTGTCCTTCGGGCTGTGGGGTCCGCAGAGCGTGTTCGAGAGCGAGGCCAAGGGAGCGGCGCGCATCCTCGAGGGGCAGTTTGGTTCCAAGGGGCGCTCCATCGTCCTGTTCAATACCAAGCGGCGTGCTGGTGCGACCGCGCAAACTCTCGTTGCAGCCACACGGGCCGTGGGCCAGACCCTCGATCCGGCCGAGGATATCGTGGCGTTGGTCCTCACCTCTCATGGCGCACCGGAAGGGATCGGTCTCGTCGCCGGACGCAATGCGAGCCTGATGACCCCATCCGATGTGCGGGCGCTGCTTGATCAAACCCGGGCGCAGCACCGGGTCGTGATCGTTTCAGCCTGTTATTCCGGCGTTTTTGCCCGAGAGCTGGCCGATGCCCGGACCCTCGTCATCACGGCCGCGGCGGCGGACAAGCCCTCCTTCGGCTGCCGGGACGGTGCGACCTGGACCTATTTCGGCGATGCCTTCTTCAACAAGGCCCTGCGAGGCGAGCGTCGCCTGGATGTCGCCTTCGAGAGAGCCCGCGGACTCGTCACACAGCGCGAGCGGCGCGAGGGTTTCGACCCTTCCAATCCGCAGATCGCCGGCGGCTCCCAGGTGCTGGAGCGCCTCGGCATCCGGTAGCATCGGACCCAAAAGTGGACTTCCACTTTTGGAAACCATCCGATGCTCCTTTTCCTGCTAAGGGCATCGCGTCCATCGGGCAGCTTGACACTTTGGCCTGAAGGAATAGGGCAGGGTTCGCACCTCCTCTTTTCTCCCCTCCGGTCCTTCTCATGAACCCTCAAACGGCGCCCGTCCTGATGCTGATCGCATCGAACGTCTTCATGACCTTCGCCTGGTACGGGCATCTGAAGTTCAAGACATCCCCCCTCTGGATAGCGGTCGTCGCCAGCTGGGCCATCGCCTTCATCGAATATTGGTTCGCCGTGCCGGCCAACCGGATCGGCTCGGCGGTCTATTCGGCGGCCGAGCTAAAGACCATGCAGGAGGTCATCACCCTCGTGGTCTTCGCGATCTTTTCGGTGCTCTACCTGAAGGAGCCGCTCGGCTGGAACCACCTGATCGGCTTCGGCCTCATTGCGGCCGGCGCCGCCTTCATCTTCCAGGGGCGTTGATCCGAGGCCATGGCGTTCCTCGTCTATGCAGGCGCGGCGCTTGCCGAGATCGCCGGATGCTTTTCCTTCTGGGCCTGGCTGAGGCTCGGCAAGTCACCGTGGTGGCTGGTGCCCGGCATGGGATCGCTCGCACTGTTCGCCTATCTGCTGACGCTCGTTCCGGCCGACGCGGCTGGGCGGGCCTATGCGGCCTATGGCGGCGTCTACATCGTCGCCTCGATCCTCTGGCTCTGGATCGCCGAAGGGGCGCGGCCCGACCGGTGGGACATCGCCGGCGCCGGCATCTGCCTGGCAGGCGCGGCGCTCATCCTGTTCGGGCCGCGGGGTTGAGGCGCAATCAGGTCGCCGGCTTCATGCGCAGGATGCGGCCGTTGCGGGAATCCGTCAGCAGATAAACGAAGCCGTCCGGCCCCTGCCGCACATCGCGGATGCGTTCGCCGAGCTGCTGCAGCATGCGTTCCTCGCCGGTGACGCGATTGCCGTTGGTCTCCAGCCGCGAGACGAGCTTGCCCGCGAGCGCTCCGACCAGGATGCTGCCGCGCCACGCCGGGAACTTGTCGCCGGTATAGAAGGCCATTCCGGAAGGCGCGATCGAGGGATCCCAGTAATAGACCGGCTGCTCCAGGCCTTCCTTCCTCGTGCCTTCGCCGATCTTCGCACCGGAGTAATCGACGCCATAGGAGATAACGGGCCAGCCGTAATTCTTGCCCTTCTGCGGAATGTTGACCTCATCGCCACCACGGGCGCCGTGTTCCACGGTCCAGAGTTCGCCAGTCGTCGGATGCAGAGCGGCCGATTGCAGGTTGCGATGGCCGATGGACCAGATCTCGGGCTTGGCGTCTTCTCGGTTCAGGAAGGGATTGTTGGGCGCCGCCCCGCCTTCGGGCTTGATATGAACGATTTTGCCGATGTGGTTCGCCGGATTCTGCGCCTGGTTGCGCAGGTCGAACCGGTCGCCGAGCGTCACGAAGAGATTGCCGTTACGGTCGAAGACCAGGCGCGAGCCCCAGTGGTTGTTGCCCGTATGGGTCGGCTCCTGGCGGAAGATGACCTGCACAGCTTCCAATGCGGTTCCGTTCGCATTGAGGCGGCCGCGGGCCACGCTGGTGCCGGCGCGGCCTTCGCCGCGATCCTCGGCATAGCTTAGGTAGACGAGGCGGTTCTGAGCGAAATTCGGGTCGATGGCGACATCGAGAAGGCCACCCTGGCCGCGGGCCACAACGCGCGGAATGCCCTGGAGCGGTTCGGAGAGAGTGCCGTTGGCATCGACGATGCGCAGGCGGCCGGGCCGCTCCGTGACCAGCATGCGATTGTCGGGAAGGAAGGCGAGGCCCCACGGATTTTCGAGATTGCGGGAGACCGTCTCGACGATCACCTCGACCTTGTCGGTGCGAAAGCGCTGGGTGTCCTGGGCCAAGGCGGAAGGGATGGTGCCGAGAGCAAGGGCGCAGGCCAGGGCAAGTCGGGGGCTCAGCATCTTGGAATCTCTGAATCTCTCCGTCGTTCCGATGCCGGAGAGCTAAACTTCTGCGACAGGCGGTCAACCGTGCCGCCGTTCACTCACGCGTTATCGCAGCGAATAAACGTGGATAGTCTTGGTGTCGTGAGCCGAGAGGGTCTGGGTCGTGGTCATGACGAAGAGCGTCGCGAGGCCCAGCAGCATGATCAGGGCAAGCGAGCAGCGGCTTTCCTGGCGCGGATCGAGACGATGGACGCGGGACGAAACGTGATAGGCGTTTCTTGGTCGGAAAGTTTTCATTGACTTAACCCCTGCAACCGGAGGGTGGTTACAGGAGAAAAACTTGTGTGATTCAAGAAAGTTCCCGCCCTGTCCGAAAGTGCCGCTTCCGGTTTCTTGGCTAAGTGTCGGTATTAACTAATTATTAACGATTGTGGCAGGGTTGCTTAGGCTTTGGGGCTGACGATGACGGATTCCGCAGAGCGATCCGCAGGCCCGTGATGGACCGCCTCAATGTTGTGGCCGTCCGGATCGAAAGCAAAGGCGGCATAATAGCCTGGGTGATAGGACCGCTCTCCCGGCCCGCCATTGTCGCGTCCCCCGTTGGCGAGCGCCGCTGCGTGGAAAGCATGAACGGCTTCCCTGTCCCGCGCCTGGAAGGCGAGATGAACCCGCGAGACCGGCCCATCCGCCTGATCCACCCACAATTCGTCGCAGGAAAAATGCTTCGGGCTCTCCGAGGTGAGGTCCCGCCCCATGGCCCTCAGCACAGCGCGATAGAACCGCCGACTCGCCTCGAGGTCGGAGACGCGCAGGTGGACGTGATCGATCAGGCGGCCTTGGTGGAATTGCATGGCGTTTGCTCCTCCTCCTTGCGTCATCCCCGGCCTTGTGCCGGGGATCCACGTCTTGTGGCGCCGCGGTTCAAAGACGTGGATGGCCGGGACAAGCCCGGCCATGACGATGTGGTTCCAAGCAAGCTCACTCGGCCTTGATGCCGGCCGCCTTGATGATCTCGGCCCAGGTCTGGATCTCCTTGGCGAGATAGGGCTTGAACGCTTCCGGATCGCGCACGTTCAGGGTGAAGCCGAGCTTGGTGATGCGCTCCTTCACGTCGGGCCTGTTGAGGATCGCGATGATCGTGCCGGACAGCTTGTCGAGAACGGGCTTCGGCGTATTCACCGGCGCGAAGAAGGCGGCCCAGGATTCCGCGTCCGCATCGGTGATGCCCTGCTCACGCAGGGTCGGCACGTCCGGAGCCTGCGAGTTACGCTGGGGGCTCGCGATGCCGATGGCGCGCATCTGACCGGCCTGGAACTGGGAGAGCACGCTGGGCAGGGTCGAGTTCGACACGTCGATGCGCCCGCCCATGATCTCGGTCACCAGAGGTGCCGCACCCCGGAAGGGCACGTGGGTCATCTTGATGCCTGTGCGGGTCATGAAGAGCTCGGTCGCCAGATGCGAGCCGGAGCCGACGCCGGTCGAGCCGTAATTCAGCTTGCCGGGGTCCTTCTTGGCGAGCTCGATCAGTTCAGGAATGGTCTTGGCGGGCAGATCGTTCTTGACCACGAAGACGTGCTCGAAGGCGCCGGCGCCCGCGAGCGGGGCGAAATCCTTCACCGCGTCGTAGCCCGGCTCTTTCAGCAGGAACATGTTGTTCCCGTGCGTCTGGTTGTTGCCGAACACGATGGTGTAGCCGTCAGGCTCGGCCTTGGCGACCGCGCGGGTGCCGACCGCGCCGGACGCGCCGGCCAGGTTCTCGACCAGCACGTTCTGGCCGAGAGACTTGCCCATCTCCTCCGCCACGATGCGGGCGATCACGTCGGTCGGGCCGCCGGCCGGGTAGGGCACCACCATCTTGATGACGCGGTTCGGAAAGTCCTGGGCGGAGGCTGCGGTGGCGAAGAGGGCCGCGCCGGCGACGAGGCCGAGCGCGAGGCGGCGGGTGACGGATGTGGTCATCGGAAAAGGCGGCTCCTCAAAAACCCGTTCGGGAAGGGCTATTTCTGCTTGCTGTTTTGCTTGCTTGAGCGGCTTGACCGCATTAGGGTCCGCCGCCGTCACGGTTCCCTTCTTAACGCCCCGATCGGAGGATTCCCATGGGCTTTTTGTCTGACGCCCTTTCCCGCATCAAGCCGTCTGCAACCATCGTCATCACGCAGAAAGCGCGGGATCTGAAAGCCCAGGGGCGGGACGTCATCAGCCTTTCCGTCGGCGAGCCGGATTTCGACACGCCCGACAATATCAAGGAAGCCGCCATCGCAGCGATCCGCCGCGGCGAGACGAAGTACACGCCCGTTTCCGGCATCGTGCCGCTGCGCGAGGCCATCGCCCGCAAGTTCAAGCGCGAGAACGGCCTCGACTACAAGCCCTCGCAGACCATCGTGTCCACCGGCGGCAAGCACGTGATCTACAACGCGCTGCTCGCCACCCTGAACCCGGGCGACGAGGTGATCGTCCCGGCGCCGTACTGGGTGTCCTATCCTGAGATGGTGGCGCTGTGCGGCGGCAAGCCCGTCTTCGTGGACTGCACCATGGAGCACAACTTCAAGCTCCAGCCGGAGCCGCTCGAGCGCGCGATCACGCCGAAGACGAAGTGGATCATCCTCAACTCGCCCTCGAACCCGACGGGCGCGGCCTATTCCCGCGCCGAGATGAAGGCGATCACCGACGTGCTGATGCGCCATCCGCATGTGTGGGTGCTCACCGACGACATGTACGAGCACCTGACCTACGGCGATTTCGAGTTCGTCACGCCGGCTCAAGTTGAGCCGAACCTTTACGAGCGCACGCTCACCATGAACGGCGTGTCGAAGGCCTATGCGATGACCGGTTGGCGTATCGGCTATGCCGGCGGCCCCGAGCATCTTATCAAGGCGATGGACTTCGTGCAGGGCCAGCAGACTTCGGGCACGAGCGCGATTTCGCAATGGGCTGCGGTCGAGGCACTCGACGGTCCGCAGGATCACTTGAAGGTGTTCAGACGAGCCTTCGAGGAGCGCCGCGATCTCGTCGTCTCCATGCTCAATCAGACGAAGTACCTGAAGTGCCCAATGCCGGAAGGTGCGTTCTACGTCTATCCGTCCTGCGCCGAGGCTATCGGCAAGACCGCGCCATCGGGCAAGGTGCTGGAAACGGATGAGGACTTCGTCGCGGAACTGCTGGAAGCCGAGGGTGTCGCTGCAGTTCATGGCTCGGCCTTCGGCCTCGGACCCAACTTCCGCATCTCCTATGCCACGTCGAACGCGTTGCTGGAGGATGCCTGCCACCGCATCCAGCGCTTCTGCGGGTCCTTGCGTTGATGACCCTGCCGCGGACATTCCATCCGGATCCCGCGGCAGAGCCCTACAGGGCCAATCCCGCCTCCACGCACCGCGTAAAATTCGACGCCCGGGTCGACTTCACCAATGGCGGCTATGTGGAGGCGAAGGGTTTTCTCCTCGATATCGAGGGCGACAGCATCGCGCCCGAACGGCTGGCCGAGATGATCGTCTCGGCCATGAACCTGCTGCGCGCCGGCCCCGTGACGATCACGGCGATGCGCATCGTCCGGCGCGGCGAGCATCAGGATTCGGCCTTACCAGTTCAGGATTGATATCCTCACCATGGAACGGCACTGCTCCTGCGCCGTTAATCGCTAAGCTTGGATAAGCTTAGGAGATCACCATGCGTTGCGCCGCTCTCCCCGTTGCCGCTCTTGCCCTTCTTGCGTCGTTGGGTGCCACGGAGGCGCAGGCTCAGAACCGAGGGCGGATCGGAGTCCTGTCCTGCAGCGTATCGGGCGGAATCGGTCTCATCGTCACGTCGCGGAAGACGACATTGTGCACGTTCAACCCGAGACGCGGCCCAAACGAACCTTATGTGGGCATGATCCGCCGGTTCGGGCTCGATATCGGCGCGACCCGAGGGGGGATCCTGACATGGGTTGTTTTCTCGGAGGGCAGCGTGGCGCCCGGCGCCCTGGCGGGCAGCTATGTCGGTGGGACAGCCGAGGCGACGGTCGGTTCCGGCGTCGGAGCGAATGTCCTGGTCGGCGGCTCGAACCGGAGCATTTCCCTTCAGCCTCTCTCCGTCGGTGGACAGACCGGCTTCAACTTCGCCCTTGGGGTCGCCGATTTCGAATTGCGCCGAGCGCGGTAGCTTCTTCCTTGAGAACGGTCAAGCGCAAGCTTGGCCGCTTTCGCTCGAAGGGCAACTGCAAAAGATCTCTTGCCAACTTCCCATCAGAGGCAGAGCATTCGCGATAACGCGCCCGTGAAGAGCGCGCCAACGATGGGGGCAGGGAAGGATGACGTCCAATGGCACCCAACGGCAGACTAGATGCGGGCCCGCGATGCATCGCGATCGTAGGCCCGTTCCAGAGCGGCAAGACCACCCTGCTTGAGGCAATCCTGGAGCGGACAGGAGCCGTCTCCCGGGCGGGCCGCGTGGCGAATGGGGACAGCGTCGGCGATGCGAGCGCGGAGGCCCGCGCCCATGCCATGAGCATCGAGCCCAATGTGGCGACGGTCGAGTTTCTGGGCGAGAGCATTACCTTCGTGGATTGCCCTGGCTCGACGGAATTCCTGCACGAGATGCGCAACGTCATGCCGGTCTGTGATGCGGCGATCGTTGTCTGTGAGGCGGACGAACGCAAGATCCCGGCCCTCGAAATCATTCTGCGCGAATTGGAAGAGGCCGACATTCCGCGCTTCCTCTTCATCAACAAGATCGACACGGCTACTCAGCGCATACGTGAGACATTGGCACTGCTGCAGCAGGCCTCGCGCACGCCGCTGCTTCTGCGCCAGATCCCGCTCTGGAAGGACGGCATCGCCATCGGCTTCATCGATCTCGCGCTTGAGCGTGCCTTCATCTATCGCGAGCACGCGCCGAGCGAAATCGTGGATCTGCCTGAAGGCGAACTGCCGCGGGAGAAGGAAGCGCGCTTCGCCATGCTCGAGCGTCTGGCCGATTACGACGATGCGCTCATGGAGGAGTTGATCTCCGAGATCGAGCCGCCGCGCGACCAGATCTTCGACGATCTTTCGCGGGAGCTGAAGGAACGGCATGTGGTGCCGGCCCTGATCGGCTCGGCCGAGCGCGGCAACGGCGTCACGCGGCTTCTGAAAGCGCTGCGCCACGAGGCGCCGGGTCTGACGCAAACCCGCGTGCGTCTCGGTATTCCCGAAGAGGGCACGCCTCTCGCCCAGGCCATGAAGACCCTGCATATGGGCCAGGGTGGCAAGCTTTCCGTCGCCCGCGTCATGCGCGGCGCTTTCCATGAAGGCGACACGGTGGTCGGCTCGCGTGGGGCCGAGGCGCGGATCGGCAGCCTCGCCACGCTCGTGGGCAGCACGATGAATCGCAAGACAGAGGCTGTGGCCGGCGATGCGGTCGGCTTCGGTCGGCTGGAGGGCATCGCCACGGGCGACAGCTTCGCATCCGGTAAGGCAAGGCCCGAGGCCATTGTTTCGCCGGCGCCGCCGGAGCCGGTTTATGTGCTGGCTCTCAAGGTCAAGGACCGCAAGGACGATGTGCGCCTCTCGAGCGCGCTTGCCAAGATCACCGAGGAGGACCCGTCCCTCGCAGTGGAAACCCGGCCCGAGATGGGTGAGATCCGGCTCCATGGGCAGGGCGAGATGCATCTACGCGTGGCCGTGGAAAAGCTCGCCTCGCGCTTTCAGGTCGGCGTCGAGACGACAAAGCCCAAGGTGGCCTATTGCGAGACGATCAAACACCCGGCCTCGGCCCGCGGACGGCACCGCAAGCAGACCGGCGGCCATGGCCAGTTCGGCGACGTGATGATCGAGATCAAGCCGCTGCCGCGCGGGGAGGGCTTTGCCTTCCAGGATCAGATCACCGGCGGGGTGGTCCCGCGCCAGTATATCCCCTCCGTCGAGACCGGCGTCCGGGATGCGCTCAAATGCGGGCCCCTCGGCTTCCCGGTCGTCGATCTCACGGTGACGCTCACCGACGGCTCCTACCATACGGTGGATTCCTCGGACGCAGCCTTCCAGGCAGCGGCGAAGCTCGCGCTGGCGGAGGCCCTGCCGAAGGCTAAGCCCGTGCTGTTGGAGCCGGTCCTATCGGTCGAGATCACGATGCCGTCTGAGGCGCTCTCCAAGGCAACCGCTCTTGTCACCGGACGGCGGGGGCAGATCCTCGGTTATGACGAGCGGCCAGGATGGGCTGGCTGGCAGGTGCTCAGCGCCACCATTCCGGAATCGGAGATCGGCGATCTCATCGTCGAACTCCGTTCGGCGACGGCGGGCGTGGGGACCTTCTCAACCCGGTTCGACCACATGGCGGAGCTGAGCGGCCGGCCGGCGGAGCAGGTCCTGCACAAGGCTCACTGACGATCGTCAGACCTGAACGGTCCTTAGATGATCGTTCAGGTCTAAACTATTTCCATCGACAAATGGGCTCTTCCGCGCCAAGTTAGGCTTGATGGAGACGCCATCTCCCATGAAGCAAACCTCGCCGCAAAGCGGAGGACAACGATGACCGCCTCGACCCCGGTGCCTGCCACGGCAGACGCTTCGGATCCCTATGCCGCCCGACCCTGGCTCAGCTCCTATCCCGCGCAGGTCCCCAAGACGATCGACGAGGCCAGCATCGGCACGCTGAACGACATCTTCCACAAGGCCGTCATGGACTATTCGAACCGGGCCGCCATCGAGAGTTTCGGCAAGCGGATGACCTATGGCGCCCTGGGACGCGAGGCCGATGCGGTCGCCTCCTGGCTCCAGGCGCAGGGACTGAAGAAGGGTGACCGGGTGGCCATCATGCTGCCGAACGTGATGGCCTTCCCGCCCATCCTGTTCGGGGTGCTTCTCGCTGGCGGTACGGTCGTCAACGTCAATCCGCTCTACACCCCGCGGGAGCTGACCTATCAGCTCAAGGATTCCGGCGCGCGCTTCCTGTTCGTGCTGGAAAACTTCGCCGCGACGGTCCAGGAATCGCTGCCGGATCTGACGCTCGATCGCGTGGTTCTCGCCACGCCCGGCGACCTCCTCGGCCTCAAGGGTGCTATCGTCAATCTGGTCTCGCGTCATGTGAAGAAGGCGGTCAAACCCTTCAGCCTGCCGCAGGCCATCGCCTTCAAGACTGTCGTTGCCGAGGGCGCCAAGCGGAAAGCTCAGGCGGTGACTGTGTCGCCCGACGATATCGCCTTCCTGCAATATACGGGCGGCACGACGGGGGTCGCCAAGGGCGCAACTCTGCTCCATCGCAACGTGGTCGCCAACGTGCTCCAGTGCGAAGCCTGGATGCTGCCGTTCTTCGGCGATCGCGAAGATCACGTGATGGTCACGGCCCTGCCGCTCTATCACATCTTCGCTCTCACCGTCTGTGCCATGCTGATGACGCGGATCGGCGGGTGCCAGCTGCTGATCGCCAATCCGCGCGACATTCCCGGCTTCGTCAAGACGCTGCAGAAGAGTCCGTTCACGCTCATGTCCGGCCTCAACACGCTCTACAATGCCCTGGCCAACGCACCCGGCATCGAGAAGGTCGATTTCTCGCAGATGGTCTTTGCCGTCTCCGGCGGCATGGCGACCCAGGAAGTCGTCGCGAGGAAATGGAAGGAAGTAACCGGGCAGCCCATCGTCGAAGGCTATGGCCTCTCCGAGACCTCGCCGGTGGTCTGCGCCAACCGGCTCGATATCGAGGAATTCACCGGCACCATCGGCTATCCGCTGCCATCGACGGATGTGTCCGTGCGCGCAAGCGACGGCACGGTCCCTCCGCCCGGCGAGCGGGGAGAATTGTGTGTGAAGGGACCGCAGGTCATGGCTGGCTACTGGCAGCGGCCTGACGAGACCGCCAAGGTGATGACCCCGGATGGTTGGTTCCGTACCGGCGACGTGGCGGTGATCCTGCCCGATGGGCAGGTGAAGATCGTGGACCGGATGAAGGATATGGTCCTCGTCTCCGGTTTCAACGTCTACCCGAACGAAGTGGAAGACGTAATCGTCAAACATCCGGGCGTGATGGAAGTCGCTGTCATCGGTTTGCCAGATGAGCATTCGGGCGAGACGGTGGTGGCCTATGTGGTCCGGAAAGACCAGGCTTTGACCAGCGACGAACTGCGCCAGTTCTGCCGGGAGAACATGACCGGCTACAAGGTGCCGCGCCGGATCGAGTTTCGGGACACTCTGCCGAAGACCAATGTGGGCAAGGTCCTGCGCCGCGCGCTCAAGGAAGAGGTGGAGCAGGGCCTACCTCGCTAGAGCATCGATCCCAAAAGTGGACCCACTTTGGGGGTCAATCCGATGCGCTAAGCCCCCTGAGAAGAAAAAAGCCGGGCTCGAAGCCCGGCTAAAGTAGAGGTCCGACAAAAGTCAAAACCTTCCAGAGGGAACGGCCGACACGGCAACGCCGGGAGGAAGAAAGCGGTGCCGCGTTTAAATCAGCCAAGGGTGATATCGGCTGCATGGCGCTTATTTGCAATGCAGCATGCCTCATAAAAGGGCTGCGCTGAGCGCATGGCTTTTGTCATCTCTGAGACAAATTCTCCTAACCCATTGAGGTTGGGAGCGGATTCGGACCCTCAGAATGTCCAGCGCTGGGCCTTGGAGATCAGGAAGTCGCGGAAGGCTTGTACGCGGGCGACCGACCGCATCTCTTCGGCATAGACGAGATAGCTGTCGAGAGACGGCATTTCCACGTCACGCAGGATCTGAACCAGGTCCGGATTGCCCACCACTGCATAATCCGGCAGCACGGCGATGCCGGCCCCGGTCTCGACGGCGAGCTTCAGGGCCGTGATGTTGTTGACGACGTAATGGTACTGACGCGGCTCGCGCCCCTCGCGTCCGGCCGTCGAGAGCCAGTGCACGGCCATGAGATAGGAAGGCTGGTCGCCACCGAACGAGACGATGCGGTGCTCATCCAGTTCTTCCAGGGTCTTCGGTTCGCCGAACCGCTTGATATAGTCGGCCGAGGCATAGACGTGGAAATGGATCGTGAAGAGGCGACGCTGGATCAGATCCGGCTGAGCCGGACGGCGCAGCCGGATCGCGACGTCGGCCTCGCGCATGGCGAGATCCAGTTCCTCGTTGGAGAGGATCAATTCGACTCGCACGTCGGGATAGAGATCGAGGAACTCGGCGATGCGCTGGGCCAGCCAGATCGAGCCGAGGCCGACGGTGGTCGTGACCTTCAACTCACCCGACGGCCGCTCGCTGGTTTCCACAAGGCGGGCCTTGGTGGTCTCCAGCCGCATACGCATGTCGCGGGCGGCCCGGAACAGCAGGTCGCCCTGTTCGGTCAGGATCAGCCCGCGGGCATGGCGATGGAAGAGAGGCGCCTTCAGTTCGCGCTCGAGAGCGCTGATCTGGCGGCTCACGGCCGATTGGCTCAAGCCCAGATCGTCACCGGCCCGCGTGAAGCTGCCCGCTTCGGCGACGGTGTAGAAAATCCGGATCTTGTCCCAGTCCACGGCATTCCCCTCATGCCTCGCATGCTCAGAACGCAAGGCTTCCTTATCTCTTATGAGCCGGGGTTTGATGCAACAGGAAATCGGCCTGAGGGCTAACCAGTTGTTAACAAATTCTATTCGGCAGCTTCTTGCGTCGCCTCCAAGGCAGCGAGATAGCGCTCCGCGTCGAGAGCGGCCATGCAGCCCATGCCTGCCGAGGTGACGGCCTGACGATAAATGTCGTCGGTGACGTCGCCGGCCGCGAACACCCCTTGGATGTTCGTTTCGGTCGAGCCCGGCTTGATCAGCAGATAGCCGCCGGCCTTCATGTCGAGCTGCCCGGTGAAGAGTTCCGTCGCGGGCTTGTGGCCGATGGCGATGAAGACGCCGTCGGTCTTGAAGTCCAAGCTCTGGCCCGAAACAAGGCTCTTGAGCCGCACATGGGTGACGGAGGAGGGGTTCTCGCTGCCGCAAATTTCCTCGACGGCCGAGTTCCAGATCACCTCGATCTTGGGGTGCTTGAACAGGCGGTCCTGGAGAATGCGCTCGGCGCGCAGGGAATCCCGGCGATGGATCAGGGTGACCTTTGAGGCGAGGTTGGCGAGGTAGAGCGCCTCCTCGACCGCCGTGTTGCCGCCGCCCACCACCACAACCTCCTTGCCGCGGTAGAAGAAGCCGTCGCAGGTGGCGCAGGCCGAGACGCCGAAGCCCTGGAACTGGCCCTCCGAGGGCAGGCCCAGCCATTTGGCCTGGGCGCCAGTCGCAACGATCAGCGCGTCGCAGGTATAGGTGTTGCCGGAATCGCCCTCCAGGCGGAAGGGACGCTGCTTCAGGTCGACCTTGACGATGTGGTCGGAGACCATCCTGGTGCCCACATGCTCGGCCTGCAGGCGCATCTGCTCCATGAGCCAGGGGCCCTGGATCACGTCGGCAAAGCCCGGATAGTTCTCCACATCGGTGGTGATCATGAGCTGCCCGCCGGGCTGGAAACCGGAGATCATCACCGGTTCGAGCAGGGCGCGCGCCGCGTAGATCGCTGCCGTATAGCCCGCCGGCCCCGAGCCGATGATGATGAGCTTGGCGTGAGAATGGGCCATCAGGGGGTCTCCAGTGAAAAGGCGATGTCCGGCAAGCCGAGAGCGCGGCGGTGGCGGCTAAAGCCCTCGGCTATGGCCTCCGCGACCTTGGGAGTTGAATTTAGTGGTTCATAGGGCAGTCCTTCAAGACGGCCCTCGAATGGATGCACAATTCCATGGGCCTTAAGGGCGCTCATGTAAACATCCAGTTTCGGGTGTCCGCCCGAGGGCTCGAACACCAGGATCGGCCTGCCGGTCACGGTGGCCTCGCCGATCATGTTGAAGGAATCCCCCGTGGCCACCACGAAATCGGCGAGGGCCAGCAGGGCGATGAAGGGGTTCTCGCCCGTGCCATCCCAGAAGAAGCCACTATGCCGGGCAGCCAGCCCGATCAGGGCCTCCCGAAGGGCCGGGGGTGTGCGGCGCGAAGCCGTGATCGTCAATCCGGCTCCCATCTCGGCCAAGGCGGTCAGGTGGCGGATAAAGCAGGCAATGTCCTCATCCGTGAACCGGTGGTGTCGGCTGTCGCCGCCTGCCAGCACGGCAACCCTGGGATGGGGGAGGTGGGCAAGGCGTGGATCAGGGTGGGCGCGGGCCGTTTCGAGCTTCTCGGCCGAGATCCGATGGGGCGGGGTGAGGGTGTTGAGAACGTTCGGGCCTCGCAGGCGGTCGTAGTCCGGCGACCAGATGAAATCGGCTGTCTTCGGTCCGGTGCGGGGATCCTTGAGGAAGACCGTGTAGGTGCGCCCGCCAGTGGCATTCTTGATGAAGCGCAGATAGGCCACGGCGCGGCGGCCGGAGGCCACGAGCAGATCGGGGAAGGGCGGGGCAATAGGGCTGTTGGGCGCGCCGGGACGCTCACGCGGATCGATGGCCCCCCAGGGCATGAACCAGCTGAAGGGTGGTTTCGGATCGATCCGGCGAATTTCGGGATCGAGGCCGAGAGCCTCAGTCACGCTCAGCGCCTGCAGCTCGTCCCCGGCCTTGCCATCGGTCAGAACCCAGGTGATAAGGCCGGTATCATTGCGCAACATTCGATCAACGAGCCTGTGGAGTTCATGAAGTTCGTTGCGACTTAATCGCCTGTCCTTCTTGTGCAGACCCTCTACACGGTCTACTCAGCCAAGACGAGATTTTTTGACCTGATGCAGCATGGTCGGGGCAGCCAGCCGGCTTTTCTTGCCCGATCATGCATAAGCGGAGTTACCGTGCGCGGACGCCTCGATTCCATCGACTGGGCCATCCTGAAAGAACTGCAGGCCGACGGCAGCATCACCAATGTGGAGCTGGCGCGCCGCGTCGGCCTGTCGGCACCCCCATGCCTGCGCCGGGTGCGGGCGCTTGAAAGCGCCGGCATCATCAAGGCCTACCGTGCCATCCTCGACCCGAAGAATCTCGGATTCGAGATCGTCTGCTTCGCCATGGTGCAGCTCGACATCCAGGGCAAAAAGGAGCTGCAGGAATTCGAGCAGCGGGTGAAGGACTGGTCCATGGTCCGCGAGTGCTGGACACTCTCGGGCGACATTGACTTCATCATGAAATGCGTGGCCCCGAACCTCGCCTCTTTCCAGAGCCTCGTCTCCGAACTCACAAGCCTTCCGAACGTGCGCAACGTCCGCACGGCGCTGACCCTCGATCTCATCAAGGATGAGCCGCTCGTGCCGATCGAGGAAGTCGAGCCGGAGAAGGCCTGACCTGCCCGGCATTGCCGGGAGAGTCGGCTCGCGATTCCCGCAGCGCATTCAGATCACGAAGAAATCGGCGGCCGTGAGTTTTGCCTTGTTGGTGAAGACCGCGATCTCGATGGCCTTTCCTGCCTTGTTGCCATCGGCATCGTAGGACAGCACGCCGGTCTTCCGGTTGTAGACGAGATAATCGTTGCTGTCGTTCGGCGCACCGAATTCGAGATAGGTCTTGGACAGCTTGGCCGGCTTCTCGAGCGAGCCCTTCTTCCCGAGCTTGGTGAAGAATGCGTTGTCGAAATAGAGCGTGTCTTTGCGCGGATCGAAATCGGTGATCGTATCGCGGTTGCTGCTCGATGGGCGCTGGTCGAAGACCACCACATCCTTGCCGCTGCCGGTGGAGATCCGGTCGCGCCCGAGATCGCCGTGCAGCCGGTCATTGCCGCTCGCACCCGATAGCGTGTCGTTACCGAGCTCGCCACGCAGGATGTCGTTGCCCGAGGTGCCGTTCTTCCGCAGCGGCGTTTTCTCGCGCACGTTGGCGACGCTTACCGTGACGTCCTGGACATGGCTGCCGCCGAAGGCATCCTCGACCTTTATGCGCAGATTGTGGGATGAGGCCACCTCATAATTGAGCTTGGCGCCGGCCTTGAGCTTGATCGTGCTGCCGGAGATTTCGAAGAGAGCGTTAGATGCGTCGGCGAGTGTGAAGGTATGCTTGTCGGACTCGTCGCGATCGAAGGTCGAAAGGGTGCCCGCCGTCGTGCCCGCCGCAGCCGTCTCCTGGATCGAACCGCTGACAGAGATCGATTCCGGCGCCGCGTTGATCTTGAAGCGCTGAAGATAGACTCCCCCGATCGGATCGCTGTCTTCCTGGCCCGGCTGGTTACCGACCCCCTCCCACCCGACGATCAGGGTCCCGTCCGTTGTGAAATCCAGGAACGTGCCTGTCTGAACACCCGTCACCGAGGTATTGACCAGGATCTCGCCACCGATGCGTTGGCCGTTGGCATCGAAGGCCTGCATGAAGAGGCCGGTGTTGTCGCCATCGGGGGCGCTCCAGGCCACCACGAAGCTGCCGTTCGGCAGAACCCTGACCAGAGCGTCGCTCTGGACGCCCGCCGTTGTCGTGTTGACGCGGATCTCAGAGCCCACTCGGTTGCCGCCGCTGTCGAACATCTGCATGAAGATGTCGCCATCGTCCTCCTGCCCCGCAACAGTGCTTTTCCCGGTCCAGAGGAAAACGGAGCGTCCGCTAGTCGGAAAATACTCGAAGGTCAGTGCGGGAAACTCGTCCGTCCGCAGTCGCATCTCCGGGCCGATCTTGCGACCTGAGGCGTCAAGCACCTGCAAGGAATGGCCGAGATGCACCGAAACTTCCTCGCCCTCTACCTCTTCCACCCGTGAGTTCGTCCAGACAGTGACGTAATGCTTGATGGCGTATCGCCCGCTTTCCGAGTCCAGCTGATAACTGAGGAAGTAGCGGAGGTTGGACTGATCGTTTGCTACGGTTGTGTTCAGCCGCGTCTCGGAGCCAACTTTCACACCATTGGCATTGAAGCGCTGATAGAAGATGCCGGAATCGTCCTCCTGACCTTCCTGCGTCCCATTCCCTTGCCAGAAGAAGATGGCACCGCCATCGTCGGTACCTGCGGAACCTAGACGGGTCTGAGGGCCCGCGGTGAATGAGCTCACAAGTGCAGTCTCGCCGGCAGAGGTGCCATCGGCATTGAAGACCCGGTAGTAGAAGTTGAATTCCTCGTCGCCTTTTTCCTCGTGCCAGAAAGTTGCCCATTTTCCGTCGGCCAGGTTGCGGGTGAAAGGGGCGACGCTCACGTTTTCGGACTTGAGCATCACCTCCACGCCGCGCTTTTCGCCATTGGCATAGAAGGCCTGCTGGTAGGTTCCTCCCAGGAAGGCCTTATAGGTAATGACGAAGCCGCCATCATTGAGCGCGGTGGCTGTGATCAGCGATTCACGCCGCCCCTCCACGGCAGCATTGACGCGCGTTTCCCCGCCGATGAACTCGCCATTCGGACCCATGAGCCGGAAGTAGACGCCGGCGTCGTCCTGCTGGCCCTCTTGAGAACTCTGGCCGGTCCAGATGACGACGGAGATATCGTTGCGCAGAAACACGTTTCGCCAAGTGCCTGTCTTGCCGCCCGGTGTTTCGTTGATGGCGACCTGTTCCCCTGGCGTGCCGTCGGGAGAGAATGGACGGTAATAGATGTCTGAACCGGTTGGCTGGCCCGAAGGTGAGGCCCAGATGGCGCCCCACCGCCCGTCGAAGAAGTTGATCGGCAGAAGCGATTCGACATCGCCATCGATTGTCGCGTTGATGCGGGTCTCAGCCCCGATCTTCTGGCCGTTGGCGTCGAAGATCTGTTGGAAATACCCGCTCGAGTCCACCTGTCCCTGCTGAGTGCCGTTGCCGAACCAGAACATGACGAAACGCCCGTCAGGGAGCCTCACCCATTGCATTTGGTTTTGCTGTTGTTCCGTGGACGTATTGATCCGGGTCCCTCCGCCCAGACGGACGATATTGTACGGCATGGCTGGCCCCCGCATGCTTTCCGGCCAAGCTTAATGTAAAGATATTAGATTACAATAGCGTGGCGTGGCTTGAGGCGCGGGCACGTCTCTCCGGCGCGATCCGTTATGAGCAGCTGAGAATCTTTAGATCTGTCGCCTCAGCCAGCGCACGTAATGCTGTGCGATCACGACGGCGCGACCCTGCTCGTTCGGGGTCAGAGGGCTCGTATTGACGTCACGCACGGCCAGCATCGGGTGGCTTGCCAGGACCTCGCCCCTGCGACCGACGACCAGGGCCTCGCCCTCCACGGCATCGTGCCCGCTGTTGCCGCCACCGCTCCTGCCTTTGTATCCGCTGCTGTTGTCGGGGGAGGAGGTGAGAAAGACACTTGTCAAGCGCAGGACCAGGCGGGGGCCACGGGGATCGACCCGATCGGCGAAGGAGCGCTGGAGTTCATCGAGCGCGGCCGCGCCAACAAGGTCGGCAAAGGGGCCGAGGCCCTTGGTCTTCAGGACGCTCACATCCACCGAAAATGACGAGAAGGCCGGTGGGAAGCCCTGAGCATAAGCAGGCGCGGCAAAGCCTGCGCCAGCAAGGCCGGCACAGGCGAGAGTTTTCAGGATGGTACGCCGGGAGGAGAGGGACATCATGGGATTGCTCATCTTTCCTGCCCCTCTCTATCGATCAGGCGCTGAATCGGACGCCGACGACCTCATAGGACTTGCCGCCGCCGGGGGTCGAGACCTCCACCGTATCGCCGATGGTCTTGCCCATGAGAGCGCGGGCGATGGGGGAGGCGACCGAGACACGGCCCGAGCGCACGTCGGCTTCGGGTTCGCCGACGATCTGATAAGTTTTCTCTTCCTCGGTGTCCTCGTCAACGAGCTTCACCGTGGCGCCGAACTTGATCCGATCGCCCGAGAGCTTTGCAATATCGATGACTTCGGCACGGGAAATCAGGCTTTCGAGCTCGAGCACCCGGCCCTCGTTGAGGGATTGGGCTTCCTTGGCGGCATGGTATTCGGCATTTTCCGACAGGTCGCCAAGCGCACGAGCTTCCGCAATCGCCTGGATGATCCGGGGGCGTTCAACCTGCTGCCGGTGCTTGAGTTCGTCCTCGAGCGCCGCAAAACCCTTGATCGTCAGAGGGACCTTGTCCATCGTTTGTCTCGTCCAAAAAGAGGTACGAGGCCGCTGTTTCCAGCGCCCTCGCATATCAACGAAAACTTACCAGAAGCTTCGCAGTTCCAATGTGAGGCCGGATGCCTCAGGCAAAGTATTCCTGAAGCGCCCGGACTTCGAGATCGCCGCTGAGGTATGCCTTGATGCCCTCGGCTGCGGCAATCGCTCCTGCAAGAGTGGTGTAGTAAGGTATCTTATGCAAGAGGGCAGCTTGTCTTAAGGAGCGGGAATCCGAGAGGGCACCAGCCCCTTCGGTGGTATTGAAGACGAGCTGGATATCCCCGTTCTTGATGGCATCCACCACGTGGGGGCGGCCTTCCAGCACCTTGTTGATCCGCGTCGCCTTGACGCCGTTTTCCTCAAGAAACTTCTGGGTGCCGGCGGTCGCCATGACCCGGAAGCCGATCTCCTCGAGCATCCGGACGGTGGGCAGGATGCGGGCCTTGTCCGAGTCGCGGACCGAGACGAAGAGGGTTCCAGTCTTGGGAACCTGGCTGCCGGCGCCGAGCTGGCTCTTGGCAAAGGCCACCCCGAAGCCGCGGTCGAGGCCGATCACCTCGCCGGTCGAGCGCATCTCCGGCCCGAGCAGCACGTCCACGCCCGGGAAGCGGGCGAAGGGGAAGACGGCTTCCTTGACGCCGATATGCGGCAGTTCCTTCGGGGTCAGGCCGAACTTGGCCAGGCTTTCGCCCGCCATGACCCGAGCCGCGATCTTGGCGATGGGCTCGCCGATGACCTTGGCCACGAACGGCACCGTGCGCGAGGCGCGGGGGTTCACCTCCAGCACATAGATCGTGCCGTCCTTGATGGCGTATTGCACGTTCATCAGGCCGCCGACGTCGAGCGCCAGGGCGAGAGCCTTCGTCTGGCGCTCCAGCTCGGCGATGATCTCCGGCGAGAGGGAGCGGGGCGGCAGCGAGCAAGCGGAATCGCCCGAATGGATGCCCGCTTCCTCGATGTGCTCCATGATACCGGCTATGAACACGTCCTTGCCGTCGCAGAGGCAGTCCACGTCCACCTCGATCGCATCCGAGAGGTAGCGGTCGAAGAGGAGGGGGTTTTTGCCCAGAACCGTGTTGATCTGGCCCGTCTTGTCGTTGGGGTAGCGCGCCTTGACGTCGGAGGGGATCAGGCTCGGCAGGGTGCCGAGCAGGTAATCCTCGAACTGGGTCTCGTCGCGAATGATCGCCATGGCCCGGCCGCCGAGCACATAGGACGGACGCACCACGAAGGGCAGGCCGAGATCGGCGGCGATCAGGCGGGCCTGCTCCACCGAATAGGCGATGCCGTTCTTCGGCTGCTTCAAGTGCAATTTGTCGAGGAGGCGCTTGAACCGGTCGCGGTCCTCGGCGAGGTCGATGGCGTCCGGCGAGGTGCCGAGGATGCGCACGTCCGCTTCTTCCAGCGCGCGGGCGAGCTTCAGCGGGGTCTGGCCGCCGAACTGGACGATCACGCCGTGGAGCGTGCCCCTGGAACGCTCGGTCTCGATGATTTCCAGCACGTCTTCCTGCGTCAGCGGCTCGAAATAGAGCCGGTCGGAGGTGTCGTAGTCGGTCGAGACCGTCTCCGGGTTGCAGTTGATCATGATGGTCTCATAGCCTGCATCCTTCAGCGCGAAGCAGGCATGACAGCAGCAATAATCGAACTCGATGCCTTGGCCGATCCGGTTCGGGCCGCCGCCGAGAATGATGACCTTCTTGGCGTCCGAGGGCGTGGCTTCGTCCGCGGGCTGGCCGGCGAAGGGGGCGGCATAGGTCGAGTACATATAGGCGGTCGGGGAGGCGAACTCCGCAGCACAGGTGTCGATGCGCTTGAAGACCGGGCGCACGGACAGAGCGCGGCGTGCCTCGCGTACCTCGGCCTCGGTCTTATGGGCCAGCACCGCAAGGCGCGCGTCCGAGAAGCCCATGGCCTTGAGCTGGCGGAAGGCGCCCGGCGTCTGCGGCAGGCCGTGAGCCTTCACCTTGGCTTCCAGGTCGACGATGTCCTGAAGTTGCTCCAGGAACCAGCGGTCGATCTTGCAGCTCTCGTAGACCTCGTCATGGCTGATGCCGAGGCGAAGAGCCTGCGCGACCTTGAGGATCCGGTCCGGGGTCGGCGTGCCGATGGCCGCCTTGATGGCGTTGCGGTCGTCGCCCTTGCCGAGACCCTCGATCTCGATCTCGTCGAGGCCGGTGAGGCCGGTTTCCAGCGAGCGCAGAGCCTTCTGGAGCGATTCCGGGAAGGACCGGCCGATGGCCATAGCCTCGCCCACGGATTTCATGGCCGTGGTAAGCGTCGGCTCGGCGCCGGGGAATTTTTCGAAGGCGAAGCGCGGGATCTTGGTGACCACGTAGTCGATGGTCGGCTCGAAGGAGGCGGGCGTTGCGCCGCCGGTGATGTCGTTGGCGATCTCGTCCAGGGTGTAGCCGACGGCGAGCTTCGCCGCGACCTTGGCGATCGGGAAGCCCGTGGCCTTGGAAGCGAGCGCGGAGGAGCGCGAGACGCGCGGGTTCATCTCGATCACGATCATGCGCCCGTTCTCCGGATTGATCGCGAACTGCACGTTCGAGCCGCCGGTCTCGACGCCGATCTCGCGCAGGACCGCCAGCGAGGCGTCGCGCATGATCTGATATTCCTTGTCGGTCAGCGTGAGCGCCGGGGCAACGGTGATGGAATCGCCCGTATGCACGCCCATCGGGTCGAAGTTCTCGATGGAGCAGATGATGATGCAGTTATCCGCCTTGTCGCGGACGACTTCCATCTCGTACTCCTTCCAGCCAAGCACGCTCTCCTCGATCAGCACCTCGTTGGTGGGGGAGGCGTCGAGGCCGCGCTCCACGATGTCGAGGAACTCGTCGCGGTTATAGGCGATGCCGCCACCGGTGCCGCCCATGGTAAAGGAGGGGCGGATGATCGCGGGCAAGCCCACTTCGGAGAGCGCGATCAGGGCCTCGCCCATGGCGTGCTCCTGGTAGCGCTTGCGGCGGTCGTTCTCGGCCGCATCCCATTTCAGCTTGTAGGCTGCGATGTGGCGCTTCTTGTCGCCCGGATGCATGTCCATGGCTTCCATGCGCGCGAGCTCGGCGAGATAGGCGTCCCGGTCGCCCTTCTTGAGGGCTGAGGCGTTGGCGAGGCGGGATTTCGGCGTGTCGAGGCCGATCTTGGTCATGGCCTCGCGGAAGAGCTGCCGGTCCTCGGCCTTGTCGATGGCTTCCGCCGTCGCGCCGATCATCTCGACATTGAACTTCTCCAGCACGCCCATCTTCTTGAGCGACAGGGCGCAGTTCAGCGCCGTCTGGCCGCCCATGGTGGGCAGGATCGCGTCCGGGCGCTCCTTCTCGATGATCTTGGCGACGATCTCGGGGGTGATCGGCTCGACATAGGTGGCATCCGCGAGATCGGGATCGGTCATGATCGTCGCGGGGTTCGAATTTACCAGGACGATGCGGTAGCCTTCCTCCTTCAGGGCCTTTACGGCCTGTGTGCCCGAATAATCGAACTCGCAGGCTTGGCCGATGATGATCGGGCCGGCGCCGACGATGAGAATGGAGGAGATGTCTGTCCGCTTTGGCATTGGGCCACCCAGGCGTGTCCAGCCGCGCGGCCGTAAAGCTACGGCGCTTCAAGCGCAGCCGGGATGTGATCGGATTGTAGGTTGAGAGAGGCTCTTACACGGACCTTGAGCAAATTCAAAGGCCTGAGCCATGATTTAGACAGGCAATGCCCATGCGGTACGATCCGTCGGGCTGAATAATGAAAGGGGTTGGGAAAACATGGACACGACCGGAGAGCCGCGCTGGACATTGATCACAGGAGCCTCCAGCGGGATAGGCGCGGAACTGGCCCGCGTCTTCGCCAGCAGGGGCTATCCGCTCGTCCTAGCCGCCCGGCGCCATGAGAGGCTCGAGGCTTTGAGCGCGGAGATCGGCCGGACTCATGGCGTTCCTGTCGAGATTATGGCGATCGACCTTGAGGATCGGGAAGCGCCTCGGGATCTGCATGAAATGCTCCGGGAACGGGGGATCACGGTCCATACCCTGGTCAACAATGCCGGGTTCGGCCTGCGGGGATATTTCACCTCTCTTCCGCACGAGAAGCAACTCGCCATGATCGACCTCAATGTCACGGCGCTTGCCTCGCTCTGCCGCCTGATGCTGCCGGGCATGATCGAGCGGAAGCGGGGAGGGATCCTGAACGTCGCTTCCATCGCGGCCTTCCAGGCCGGGCCTTACATGGCGGTCTATTACGCGACGAAGGCCTTTGTCCTGTCTCTCTCCGAGGCATTGCATGACGAGGCCAAGCCACACGGCGTGACCGTGACCGCCCTCTGCCCGGGGCCGACCGAGAGCGAGTTTTCCGAGACGGCCGGCTTAAAGGATTCGCGACTTTTCAAGGCGGATGTGATGTCCTCCGCCGAGGTCGCACGCGTCGGCGTAGAGGGCTACGAGGCCGGGCAGGCCATCGTCATTCCAGGCGCTAGGAACCGGGTCGGGGCCATAGGGGCCAAATTTGCTCCACGCTTCATATCTCGCAGGATCGCAGGGCTTCTTCAGGGAATGAGGTGACGGGCGGGTGGGAAGCCGCTATCGAGAGGACGTGATCGCGTCTCGTTCCTTCCAGCGCCTTGCCCGCCAGTTCACCGCCTTCTTCGGAGTTGGCCTCGCGGCTGCTGTCGCCCATTACGGGCTCCTCATCGCCCTCGTCGAAGGCGCAGACATCGATCCCGTTCCGGCAACGCTTGCGGGCTATGTGGCGGGAGGCCTCCTGTCCTACATGCTCAACCGCAAGCATACTTATGAGAGCGATCGGCCCCATCGCGAGGCCACATGGCGCTTTGCTCTTGTGGCCCTCGTCGGCTTCCTCGTGACTTGGTTCCTCATGCATGCGTTCACGGTCTGGCTCGACGGACCGTACCTTCCCTCGCAGATCATCACGACGGGTGTTGTGATGCTGTGGAGCTTCATGGCGCACAAAAAGTGGACATTTGCATAGGCCATCAGCAGATCTGAGGCGGATCCGCCACGTTCCAGTCTTCCAGTGCAGCCCTGGCCTGCATTCCGATACATCCCGCGAATCTTTTTGCGGTGCAATATAATCGTCATCGGAGCGGCTTAACGGACTCCGTCGCTCCATCCATCGCCGCATCGCATGAAAATCTTGGGGGCTCCATGTCCGATATGGTCATTGCCGAAGACGTCTGTCTTGCACAGGACAAGGCCCCTGCCGTTCCGCATTCCCGCCTCGCCGTCGCCCTGACCGAGCTGGCGCTTGCGGTCGGCAGCTTCGGCATCGGCACTGGCGAGTTCGCGATCATGGGCCTGCTGCCGAACGTCGCGCAGGAATTCAACATTACGACGCCCGAGGCAGGATATGCGATCAGCGCCTATGCGCTTGGGGTCGTGGTGGGTGCTCCGATCATTGCTGTCCTCGCGGCCAAACTCGCGCGCCAGACGCTCCTCCTGCTCCTGATGGCGGTCTTCGCAGTCGGCAATGCTGTCAGCGCCATTGCGCCGACCTTCGAATCTTTCGTGCTCCTGCGCTTCCTCACCGGTTTGCCGCACGGCGCCTATTTCGGCGTGGCGGCGCTGGTGGCGGCCTCCCTGGTTCCGCCCAACAAGCGCACCCAGGCGGTCGCCCGTGTCATGATGGGCCTGACCGTCGCCACCCTACTGGGTACGCCTGTGGCCACGTGGTTCGGCCAAATCCTGACTTGGCGGCTCGCCTTCGGGGCCGTCGGCTTCATGGGCGCGCTGACCGTGGTGCTGATCTGGCTCTTCCTGCCGAAGGACAAGGTGCAGGAGGGCGCGAGCCCGATGCGGGAACTGGGCGCCTTCAGGCGCAAGCAGGTCTGGTTCACCCTTGGCATCGGCGCGGTTGGCTTCGGCGGTCTTTTCTCCGTTTTCTCCTACATCGCGTCGACTGCGACGGAAGTCGCCGGAATGCCGGACAGCGCCGTACCAGTCATGATGGCCCTGTTCGGCTCCGGCATGATCGTCGGCAATCTCGTCGGCGCCTGGTTCGCGGATCGGAACCTGATGGCGACCATCGGCGGGGTGCTCGCTTGCAGCGCCGTGGTGATGACGATGCTCTGGCTGACGGCCGAGAACCCCTACATGCTCTCGGCCTGTGTCTTCCTGGTCGGCTGCAGCGTTGCTATCGGGCCGGCCCTACAGACCCGTCTGGTGGATGTTGCTGCCGATGCGCAGACTCTGGCGGCCGCCCTCAATCATTCGGCCTTCAACATTGCCAATGCGCTCGGCGCCTGGCTCGGCGGCCTGGCGATTGCGGCAGGTTACGGCTTTGCCTCAACCGGATGGGTCGGCACGGCTCTGGCCGTTGCGGGTCTTGGGGTGTTCGGCCTGTCGCTGGTGAGCGATCAGCGCTCGGTGAGGTCTTCCGTCTCACGAGCCTGAGCAGGCCGTCCCACGAAGGTCATGCGGGCCTGGTTGTGTCCGAGGTTCCGCTCGGCGCGCTCGGGCTCGAATCCGGCATCGTTGAGAAGATCGACAATCTCCTCGTCGCTGTATTGAGAAAGGCCCACTTCCTCACGAATCTTGCGGTATTCCGAGAAGGCGGTGCGGGCGAGGCCGGTCACGGCCGACCGCAGGAAGCCGCCTTGCCAAGCGAAGGAGAGCAGCGCTTTCGCATCGGTGAGCGGGCTGATGTCCGGCGGGATGATGTCGCCCAAAACGAGCTTGCCATTGGCTTTCAGCTTCTCGTGCATGAGCTTTAGAAGCGCGCGGAACTCGTCAAGGGAGAGATACTGGACGAGCGAGTTCACCACGATGAGATCGAGGGAAGCGTCGGCAATGTCGGTGACGTCGTCGGTGGACAGAATAACGATCCGCTCATTGCCCTTGAAACGTTCGTTCAAGCGCTCACGCACCAGTGGCGCGGCATCGCTCAAATAGAGACGGCCGCATTTGGCCGCGATCTTGTGGGCGAACAGCGCCTCGCCGCAGCCGTAATCGAGCATCACCGCATCCGGGGAGGGGATGAGCCCGATGATGTCGCTGGCGATCAGGCGATAATGCAGGAGCTTGTGCCGCTCGCTCGTATAGATCGGCGTGTCCTGGTTCCAGTAATCGCGCCAGTTCATCGGAAGAAATGCCCCACGAAGTTCAAGATGTCGCTGAAAGCGAGCTTCGAGTCATGGGGCCAGCCACGCGATTTAGCAACCTCCCGCCGTGGGGCGCCGGGCAGGAGGCTGTCCGCTCCCCTCAGCTCCAGAGCTTCATAAGCGGCCCATCGGCTCCGTCCACCGGGTCGGCATCCGGCAGAGGCACTTGCGCGATGCGCTGCTGCGATATGGCGAGGGTGCCTGGATCGTCGCGGATGGTGTCGTAATCGGCACCTCCCGGATAGGCGCCAACCACAGAAAAGTCGTCGCTTGCATTGATGCAGGCATGGGCGACGCCGGCAGGGATGATCACCACGTCACGGGCACTCACGGCCACGAGATCGCCGTCCTCGCCGCCGAAGCGGACCTGGGCCGTGCCCGAGACGATGCCGAGTACCTCGTGGGTGTTGGAGTGGTAGTGGTGATAGTCGTGGATGCCGTTGAGCCAGGCATTCGTCCAGCCGTTCTTGGCAAAGGTCGTCTTGAAGGTCCTGACCGGATCGTGGTCGGAGGGCGAAATCGCCCCGCGTCGCACGATCAGCGGCAGGGACGAATTCGGGACGATGCCGTTGTTGCGGAAGACGTAAGTCTCCGTGCCGAGCGGCGCGTTGTAGCCCTGCGGATCGCCATATCCTTTCGCCTGAGCCATGTTTCTCTCCCTTCAAATCGGGGAGGGAACGCTTGGTCCAGGCGAAAGATCGAGCGGGGCTGTTCGAAACCTGCTGCCTTACATGCCGATGAGCATGGCCGCGACGGCGCGGTCGATGGACAGGTAGAACATCCCGAAGGCGACGGCCGCCGCGATGGCGAACTCGATGATCTGGTTCTTGAAGATGCGGAACTGGGCGAAGAGGTTCTGACCGAAGATCGAGATCAGCCAGGCCGTCGTGAGCACCACCGGAAAGATAAAGAGATAGGACCAGGTGCTCTCGACCGTGCCGATATTGGTCGGGTCGATCAGGGGGCGGATGTTGCGCACCCACGGAGCGTAGATGGCCGCGTAAAGCGAGGTCAGCCAGGACAGCGTGACGGCGATGCCGAGATGGAACGTGAACAGGTTGTGCAGTCGGCTGAACTCGCCGGAATCGTCATCGAAATCCATCGTAAAACCCCCAAAGCAATAACCGGAATCATTTTGTTTTTATGGTTAATGATCGGTTACCGTGATTTGGGAGGCTGGCGCAACCGATGCGTTTGTCGCGGCGCCAGCCTTCACAAATTTGTTAGGCGCGAGCCTTCTTCTCATCCATCAGCTCAACGAAGCGGTCGAACAGGTAATGGCTGTCCTGCGGGCCGGGCGAGGCCTCCGGGTGGTACTGCACCGAGAAGGCCGGGCGGTCGGTGAGCGAGATGCCGCAATTGGAGCCGTCGAACAGGGAGACGTGAGTTTCCACGGCGTTCTTCGGCAGGGTCTCCGGATCCACCGCGAAGCCATGGTTCATGGAGGTGATCTCGACCTTGCCGGTGGTCTTGTCCTTCACCGGATGGTTCGCCCCATGGTGGCCCTGGTGCATCTTCTTGGTCTTGGCGCCGACAGCCAGGCTCAGCATCTGGTGGCCGAGGCAGATGCCGAAGGTCGGGATCTTCTCGTCGAGCACCTTGCGGATCACGGGCACGGCGTATTCACCGGTCGCTGCGGGATCGCCGGGGCCGTTGGAGAGGAACACGCCGTCGGGCTTCAGAGCCAGCACGTCTTCCGCCGAGGCGGTCGCGGGAACCACCGTGACCTTGCAGCCGGCGCGAGCGAGAAGGCGCAGAATGTTGCGCTTCACGCCGTAATCGATGGCGACCACGTGGTGCTTCGGTGCGCCATCCTGGTGGCCGTAGCCTTCGCCGCGCGTCCAGGTGGTCTCGTCCCAGTCGAAGCGCTGGGCGCTGGTCACGAGGGGCACGAGGTCGAGGCCGTCCATGGAGGGGAGGGCGGCGGCCTTGGCCTTTAAGGCGTCGATGTCGAATTGACCCTCCGGATTGTGGGCGATGACCGCGTTCGGCATGCCCTTGTCGCGGATGAGCGCGGTCAGCGCCCTTGTGTCGATGCCGGAGAGGCCGACGATGCTGCGGGCCTTGAGCCAGGCGTCGAGATCGCGGGAGGCGCGCCAGTTGGACGGTTCGGTGATGGTCGCCGCCAGCACGACGCCGCGCACGCCCGAGGACGAGGCGGCGTTGACGCTCTCGATGTCTTCCTCGTTGGTGCCCACATTGCCGATATGCGGAAAGGTGAAGGTGATGATCTGGCCGGCATAGGACGGGTCGGTCAGGATCTCCTGGTAGCCCGTCATCGCGGTGTTGAAGCAGACCTCGCCGGTCGCTTCGCCGACGGCGCCGATGCCGAAGCCTTCGAGAACCGTTCCGTCCTGGAGCACGAGAACCGCGGTCGCGCGCGGCTCGGCCCAGCCACCCGAGAGGGACCCGGTGGCGTCTTTGTCTTGCAGCATCGTCATGATCTCTTGTAAGTCCGGGGCCAACAGGCCGTACTTGAGCAGGCCATACCCGGGCCGCCCTTGAACTACCCCCGTGACTTAAGGGGCCGTTCGCGTTCCGTCAACGCTCAAGTGACTTGAAACCAAGGAGAACTCCATGCTGCGCGAACGATTCACCGCCGAGATGAAAGAAGCCATGAAGGCTGGCGAAAAGGGCAAGCTCGGTGCCATCCGCCTGATTCAGGCGGCCCTCAAGGACAAGGACATCGAGGCCCGGGGCAACGGCAAGGAGCCGCTGTCCGACGAGGAAATCCTGGCCCTCCTGCAGAAAATGGTGAAGCAGCGCCAGGAATCGATCGCCATGTACGAGCAGGGCGGGCGCACCGAGCTCGCCGATCAGGAGAAGAACGAGGTCGCGGTGATCTCCTCCTACCTGCCGCAGCAGATGGACGAAGCCGAGACCAAGACGGCCATCGAGGCCGCCATCGCTGAGACCGGCGCCGCCTCCATGAAGGACATGGGCAAGGTCGTCGGCGCCCTGCGCGGAAAATATGCCGGCCGCATGGACTTCGCCAAGGCAAGCGGCCTCGTGAAGGACATGTTGCCGAAGGGCTGATTCAAGCGGCGGCCGGGTTGGCCAGTGCCAGCGTGGCCAACAGGTCCTGGGTGGTGACGATCTTGGCGAACTCGAAGCCCAGCGTTGCCACGTGAGCCTGATGGATTGCTCGGGCGGGGATGATCCCGCCCGCGCCGTCAGGCAGGTCGAAGCAATCGCAGGCATCCTCGACGAGGATCATGTCATAGCCGAGATTGGCCCCGACCCGCACCGTCGTCGAGACGCACATATCGGTCGAGATGCCGAAAACCACGATTGTGCGGATGCCGAGCCGCCTCAGGCGCAGGTCGAGATCCGTTCCGATAAAGGCTGAATTGACGCCTTTCGAGATCACGGGTTCTCCGTCGCGGGGCTCGAAGCCCGGCCGGAACGCGTTGCCGGGCCGATCCGGCGCGAGGGTCGATCCCGGCGTGACGGAATCGTGCTTCACATGGATCACGGGAAGTCCCGCTGACCGCCATGAGCCTAGGACGGCTTGCCCATTGCGGTCGCAGGCGTCGTTCCAGCGACGCGGCCAGGAAGGCTCGTCGAAGGCTCGTTGCATATCCACCGGTAGAAGAACGGTATCGGCAAAAGTCATGGGACATCTCCTTGTGCCCTCGTCTTCGCGCTTTTCTCTGCCGGTTTCGCTCGACAAGATGACCGGCCGACCGACGAAATGCCGGTCGTAGGACCTGCGAGGCGGATCTTTTCGGAATGGTACTGGACGACAAAGACAAGATCCTGATCGCCGCCCTGCGGAGGAACGCGAGAGAAAGCCTCGTGGGCCTTGCCCGCAGCGTCGGGCTGTCGCGCAGTGCCACGCAGGAGCGGATGCGTCGCCTGGAGCGGGAAGGGATCATCAAGGCCTACACGGTCGAGCTCGCCTCGGAGCACGATCCGGCCGTGCGCGCCATGATCGCCGTCACCTTCGAACCCGGCTTTCGCTGCAAGCAGGTGGTGCCCCGTCTCGCCGGAATTCCGGAAATCGTCGCCTGCCATTCCCTGACGGGCTCCATCGACCTGATGGTCAACGTGTCCTGCGACTCGAACGCCGCTCTCAACCGGATCAGGGACGTGGTGGCATCCGTGCAGGGTGTGGCTACCGCCACGACCCATATCGTTCTCGCAACGGAATGGGCACGGGATTAGTCGCTCCCGTCAGCCCCATGACGGCTTTTCGCTTGTCATCACCCGCCTTGGGCCGGTGATCCCGATGGGTTGGGGCAGGGCGCTTCCCACATTGATGGCGACACAAGGCCGGCCATGACGGGCGCGGGTGACGATGGGCCTGTCAAAGAGCCAGCGCTTTCGGGCCCGCAGTCTGCGCTGCGAGCCTGAGTGGTGATCGAGGGTGGCGCGACAGGCAGCCCGGCTCGATGTCTGATGGTGAAGGGAAGAGCCGAACTGTCTCTTCGCGCACGGCTTGTTGAGGCGGACAGGAGAGGCCGGCTCAGTCAACCGCCGCAGGCGGTGACCGTCTGCGCGACGGCGGCCTGCGACCGATCCCGACCACCAACCCACATCCTGGGCCTCCCGTCACCCGCACCTGCGTTCAGTGCGTGCACGGGACCGTGCCTGCTCCCACACTGCGACGCCTCGCGAGCGCGCCCCTCGCCAGGAGCAGATCTGAGGCAATGATATAGCCAAGATTGGGAATGATGTCAAGAACAAAGAGGGAACATTGCACTCGCCTTCATCGCGTCATGGCCGGCCTCGTGCCGGCCATCCCCGTCTTTGCCGCGTTGCGGTTCCCAAGGCGTGGATCCCCGGGACTGATCCCCGGATCAAGTCCGGGGACGGGGATGACGGCGGAGGGGCGGCTCCAGCGTCATTCCCGACCGGAGCACAGCGGAGGGGAAGGGAATCCATGGCACTGCGCGTCTGAGTGGATCCCCTCCCTCGATTGCTCGCCGGGGATGGCACCAGCTATTCCGATGCGGGAAGCGCCGTGCTTTCCCATCGGGGTCACCGGCACGTGGCCGATAATGACGTGAGAGGCGTTATTTGCGGCGAGTCCCATCGTGGATTTCTCGGCCTTCCTCCTGAGGGCAGAGCCAAAAAACACGGGAAAATGTGATTTGATCGGGACAGACATTCCGTTCGGAGATTTCCTGCGTATCGTGCTAAAAGGCAGCTCCCTTCCCGCATCCGACGATGCGCCCACACGAATGAGCGTCGGTGACCCATGAGCCTTGAACTCTGGTTGATCTATCTGGTTGCCGCGATCGGCCTTTCGCTGACGCCGGGGCCGAACGGTCTGCTGTCGTTGACGCACGGCGTCTGTTACGGCTTCCGGCCCACGATCTATACGGTGCTGGGTGGTGCGCTCGGCTTCTTCATCCTTATTGCGGCATCGCTGGCCGGCATGGGGGCGCTGCTCGCAGCTTCCGAGCAGGCCTTCACGATCGCCAAGTGGATCGGCGCCGCCTATCTCGTCTATCTCGGCATCCGCATCTGGCGGGCGCCCGCTTCCGTCCTGGACGTTGCCGCGCAGGACGAGGGTGTACGCAGGGCGAGGCCGCTCTGGATGTTCAACCAGGGCTTCCTGGTGGCGGTGTCGAACCCAAAGGCGCTGATCTTCTTCGCGGCCTTCCTCCCGCAATTCATGGTCCCGGGCGTGTCCTTTCCCATCCAGCTTGCGGTGTTCGGCGGCACCTTCGTGGTGGTGGAGATCGTCTACGAGCTACTTCTCGCCATCATGGCGCAGCGCATCGCTCCCTGGCTGACCCGTCATGGGCGGTGGTTCAACCGTGGCGCGGGCGCGACCTTCGTCGGCATCGGCGCGGCGCTGACGACGGCGAGTCGTTAGAGCATCGGACCCAAAAGTGGACCCACTTTTGGGATCAATTCCGATGCTCCTTTTCTTGGCTGGCGCATCGTTGGCGCGGAAAACCGGATCCACTTTTCGCTGACGCGGCCCTCTGGGTCCGCACGATGCGCTAGAGGTCGCGAGCGACGCCCCCGTATTGAACGGAAAAGCCACCTCGACCGTTGTGATTCCGCAAACGCCACGGAGTCGCGATGGATAAATTCTTCGCCAAGTTCGCCAACGCGACGGCCCACATAGCGGGAACCCCGATAGTGTTCCTGGCCTGCGTCGTCGTCGTGTTGGTCTGGGGGATGTCAGGCCCCTTCTTCGGCTTCTCGGAGGATTGGCAGCTGGTGATCAATACCGGAACGACCATCGTGACCTTCCTGATGGTCTTCGTCATCCAGAACACGCAGAACCGCGACAGTGCTGCTCTTCAAACCAAGCTGGACGAGTTGATCCGGACGTCGAATGCGGACGACGTGTTCATGGGAATCGAGAAGCTGACCGATAAGGAACTGGAAGTTCTCCACGAGCGCTGCGAGCAGATGGCCAAGGAAAGCCAGGTTGCCTTGCAGAAGACCAAGGCCGAACGCGCCAAGCGGGCGAGCAAGTCGGATACGCGCCGGCGCAGCGCTTAAGCTCAAGTCGCGATACCGGAGGCCACCGGTCGTCTGGCTTCGGGCCCGCTTATGGCCGTCCAGGGATGAACTTTATGGGCGGCCATCCGTGAATTGAACGAGATCCCACAGATTGCCGTACAGATCCTTGAACACGGCAACGATGCCGTAGGAGGCGTGCTTCGGCTCCCGGATGAATTGAATTCCTGCCTCGATCATGGCGGCGTGGTCACGCCAGAAATCGTCGGTCCGCAGGAACAGGAAGACGCGGCCGCCGGCTTGGTTGCCGATGAAGGTCTCCTGATGGGCGGAGGATGCACGCGCCAGAAGCAACGACGTGCTTCCGCTGCCCCGCGGCCGGACGATCACCCAGCGCTTGTTCTGCTCCGGCTGGTAGGTGTCCTCGACCAGTTCGAACCGAAGCTTATTGACATAGAAGTCGATGGCCTCGTCGTAGTCACGAACGACGATGGCAATATGCGCGATACCCTGGTTCATGACGCTCCACCCACCTCCACTGACGCAGATTGGAACGTTCATGGTTCTCGATGAACAAGGACCTTTGTCTTATCCACTCGAATATCGTCTCGCCATGACGGCTCTTCCGCTGCGGCCGGTCCCGTCAGGGATCCTTCGAAGCCCCCACGCGAGAGGAGCGATCAACGCGCTCGTCATCCAGAAGGTCGTGAAAGCTGATTCGAATCCTGCTGGCGTGTTGGGTTTGGTTGGCCGCGGCCCCGAGACCGATAAGCACGTTCATCTCGCCCACGAGACACCCGGCACCGTCCGCAGATCTGAGCCGGACTTGGCGGTGCCGCACCCGCGCTTCGAAGTCGTTGAGGAGGAACAGGGTCTCGGGATCGATGTCGATATCGATGTGACCGTAGCGTTTGCCATCCCCACCGGTTGCTACTTCGAAGCCGGCCAGAAGGTGCTGGAACTCCGCTGGCCATTCGACGATGGGGTTTTGAGTGAGCGGCATGGGTAGCCTCGAGCTTGAAAATCCTTTCCCGTGAAAGGCTTCTATCTAATCAAGCGAAGGCCACGCTTCGTGGTTCCATCGACCCCGGTTGAGACGTGTCCCACAGACGCGCCCCCTGTGGATTGCGGGCACAGGAAAGCGTGGCCTTTCTGTTTTTAACTCCGCCGTGACCGCCCTAGTTTATGGAACAGGTTTGGAGATTCACGCCTCGTGCGCTACCCGCCTCAAATCCTCGAAGAGATCCGCGCCCGGCTGCCGACCTCGGCCGTCGTGGGTAAGCGCGTGCGCCTTAAAAAAGCGGGGCGGGAATGGAAGGGGCTGTCGCCCTTCAACGCGGAGAAGACGCCGTCCTTCTACGTGAACGACCAGAAGCAGTTCTATCACTGCTTCTCCTCCGGCAAGCACGGCGACATCTTCACCTTCCTGATGGAGACGGAGGGGCTCTCCTTCCCCGAGGCCGTGGAGCGGCTGGCCGGGGAGGCGGGGGTGCCGCTGCCGAAGCTCTCCCGCGAGGACCATCAGGAGGAGGTCAAGCGCAAGAACCTCCATGACGTCATGGAGCTGGCGGCGAAGTTCTTCGAGTCTTCGCTCCAGGACCGCTCCGGCGCCAAGGCGCGGGATTATCTCGCCGGGCGCAGCTTAAGTCGCGACACGCAGGTCCGCTTCCGTATCGGCTATGCCCCGTCCGAGCGCTATGCCCTGAGGGACCATCTCGCCGGCAAGGGCGCGCCGGTCGAGATGATGGTGGAGGCAGGCTTGGTTCATGCGGGCGAGGAGGGGAAGATCCCCGCCGACCGCTTCCGCGACCGGGTCATGTTCCCGATCTGCGACGTGCGCGGCCGGGTCATCGCCTTCGGCGGCCGGGCCATGAGCGCCGACGTTCCGGCGAAATACCTCAACTCGCCCGATACGCCGCTCTTCAACAAGGGCCGGCTTCTCTACAATTACCACCTCGCCCGTCAGCCGGCCCACGACCGGGGCACGGTGATCGCGGTCGAGGGCTATGTGGACGTGATCTCGTTGAGCGCGGCGGGCTTTCCCCATGCGGTCGCGCCGCTCGGCACTGCGCTCACCGAGGACCAGCTTACGCTGCTCTGGCGCCTCGCCGAGGAGCCGATCCTCTGCTTCGACGGCGACAAGGCCGGGCAGCGGGCGGCCTATCGGGCGCTCGATGTCGCCCTGCCCAATCTGATGCCGGGCAAATCCCTGCGCTTCGCCATGCTGCCGGAAGGGCAGGATCCGGACGATCTGGCGCGTGCGGGCGGAAGTGCTGCGGTGGAGCGGGTGCTCGCCTCGGCGCGGCCTCTGGTTGATGTTCTCTGGACGCGGGAGTTCGAGGCGGGCCCCCTCGATACGCCCGAGCGGCGGGCAGCCCGGGAGCGGCGCCTACGCGAATCACTGGCACTGATTCGCGACGAAACTCTCAAGAAATACTACCGGGAGGAGGTCGAAAGCCGCCTCGCGGCCCTCAGCCCCGACACCCGGCCGGGCCGTTTCAACCGCCAGGGTGGGGGCGGGCGGCGGGACTTTCAGAAGCCCCAGCCGATGACGCCGAGCGCCCGCCTGAGCGTCTCGCCTCTGCTCGCCCGCAACCCGCTTTTTGCCGGCAGCACGGCCGAGAGTCCGCGGGAGGCGATGATCCTCTGCACCTTCCTGGTGCATCCGGAACTCATCCAGAATCACGCAGAAACCCTTGCAGATCTTGAACTTGAGGGTCGCTCCACCCAAATGGTGCGCAGTCTCCTGCTCGATGGAGCGGCGAGCGGCGAACCAACTGATCTGACGGTCATGAAGGCCCGCCTCGAACGGGCCGGCCTGACGCCGGCGGCGGATCGGTTGACGGTTCTGGTCCGTCCCGGCGACCGATGGATGCTGGATCCGCATGCGGATCCCTTGCGGCTTGAGGACGCATTGAGGCAAGCCATCACCTTGCATCGCCGCGCACGCACGTTACATAGCGAACTTCGAGCTGCTGAGCGCGCACTCGCCGAAGAGGACAACGAGGCCAATCTCGCCTGGCTGCGAGAGGTCCAAAACCAACTGTCCTCCGTCGAGGGTGCCGAGGCCGACATGGACAAGGCAGGGATCCCCGGGGGTCACTGATGTCCTTATACGTCAGAGTGCGGCAAGCCAGGCGGTTGCGGCAGTTTGAGCAGGGGATGGTTAACGGTTAGTCAAGCGACTCACTGTTTATAGTCGGAAATGAATTTCGGGTGGCGGAGCTCTAAAGGCTTGGCCGCCCATTCGCGCATCGCGGGTCCTGTAGGGGGGATGAGCGGGCGCTGGAGTTGAGCAAAGCATGGCGACGAAGGCAACCGAACGGGACGAAGGCGAGACGGCAGCTCCGGAGCAGCAGAGCGACGGGCCCCTGCTCGACCTGAGCGATGCCGCCGTTAAACGGATGATCAAGCTCGCGAAGAAGCGCGGGTATGTCACTTATGACGAATTGAACGAGGTTCTGCCTCCGGAGGAGTTCTCCTCGGAGCAGATCGAGGACGTGCTCGGCCAGCTTTCCGAGATGGGCATCAACGTCGTCGAGTCCGAGGAGACCGACGAGGGCGCCCAGCCGGAAGCGGACGAGGAGGAGGCCGAAGGCGGCGACCTCGTCGAGGCCTCGCAGACCCGCGCCGTCGTGGTGCGCGAGACCACGACCAAGGAGCCGACCGACCGTACGGACGATCCGGTGCGCATGTATCTGCGCGAGATGGGCTCGGTGGAGCTTCTCTCCCGCGAGGGCGAAATCGCGATCGCCAAGCGCATCGAGGCCGGCCGCGAGGCCATGATTGCAGGTCTCTGCGAAAGCCCGCTGACCTTCCAGGCCATCATCATCTGGCGCGACGAACTCGTCGAAGGCCGGGTGTTGCTGCGCGACATCATCGACCTCGAGGCGACTTATGCCGGCCCGGACGGCAAGGGCGCGCCCAAGGTCGATGCTCTCGGTGAAGGCGAAGCCGAAGCCGAAGAAGCCGCCGAGGGCGAGGAGGGCATGACCCCGCCCGAGGGCGACCTCGACGACGACGACATGGAGAACAACGTGTCGCTCTCGGCCATGGAGGCCGAGCTGAAGCCGCGCGTGCTCGAGACCTTCGACTCCATCGCCGACAACTACAAGAAGCTGCGCCGCCTGCAGGTCGAGCATGTGGAGCAGCGCATGCAGAACAAGCAGCTGACCCCGGCCCAGGAGCGCAAGTACAAGGAACTCAAGGCGGATATCGTCACGGCGGTGAAGTCGCTGTCGCTGAACAACAACCGCATCGAGGCCCTGGTCGAGCAGCTCTACGACATCAACAAGCGCCTCATCTCCCATGAGGGCCGCCTGATGCGCCTGGCCGAGAGCCACGGCGTCGCCCGCGAGGAATTCCTCAAGCATTACCAGGGCTGGGAACTCGACCCGAAATGGGTGCTGCGCGTCTCCAAGCTCGGTGGCAAGGGGTGGAAGGATTTCGTCGCCAAGGCGAAGGACGGCATCCACGACCTGCGCGAGAACATCCATAACCTGGCGAGCGAGACCGGCCTGGAGATCCAGGAATTCCGCCGCATCGTCATGATGGTGCAGAAGGGCGAGCGCGAGGCCCGTCAGGCGAAGAAGGAAATGATCGAGGCGAACCTGCGCCTCGTGATCTCGATCGCCAAGAAGTATACGAACCGCGGCCTGCAGTTCCTGGACCTGATCCAGGAGGGCAATATCGGCCTCATGAAAGCGGTCGATAAGTTCGAGTACCGCCGCGGCTACAAGTTCTCGACCTATGCCACGTGGTGGATCCGTCAGGCGATCACGCGCTCCATTGCGGATCAGGCCCGCACGATCCGCATTCCGGTGCACATGATCGAGACGATCAACAAGATCGTCCGCACATCGCGCCAGATGCTGCACGAGATCGGCCGCGAGCCGACCCCGGAGGAACTGGCCGAGAAACTCGCCATGCCGCTGGAGAAGGTGCGCAAGGTCCTGAAGATCGCCAAGGAGCCGATCTCGCTCGAAACGCCCATCGGTGACGAGGAGGATTCGCACCTCGGCGACTTCATCGAGGACAAGAACGCGATCCTGCCCATCGATGCGGCAATCCAGTCGAACCTGCGCGAGACGACGACCCGCGTTCTCGCCTCGCTCACGCCGCGCGAAGAGCGCGTGCTGCGCATGCGCTTCGGCATCGGCATGAACACCGACCACACCCTCGAAGAGGTCGGTCAGCAGTTCTCCGTGACCCGCGAGCGTATCCGCCAGATCGAGGCGAAGGCCCTGCGCAAGCTGAAGCATCCCTCGCGGAGCCGGAAGCTCCGGAGCTTCCTCGACAACTAAACGAATTGAAAAGGCGGGTTTCGGACCCGCCTTTTTCATTGATTGTTATTTGTTGAGGGTAGTGTGTGGACGAGAGCACGTTCGAAGCGTGGTATGATCTTGCTGACAACAGCGTTGCCTTGCTTCCCTTAAGCGAAATTCGTCGGTTGCAGTCTATCGGGTATTGGTTGAAGGAACCGGTTTTTCTTCATCAAATCCAGGCCGAGTCTCTTGAGACTGCTGTCGAGATTCATGAGGAGAAGATGGATTGGGATAGTTTCTGGGCTCAGAAGGATGTTCTTGCCAACTGCCCTCAATGCACTGTCCGCTACTTCGCGCGCCGCTCCGTTTCATGCCCTCGTTGCGAGAGCAATCCCTGAATATCGAGCTTTAATTATCAGCCGAAGAACATGAAAGCCGCGCCGCCCGCCACTATCGCCGCGGCACTCGCGGCCGAGACGATCCAGCCCGCTTGGGTGCCGCCGAGACTGAACGTCATGCCCGCCTTTACCGCCGTGTTCACCGCAACCGCGATGGCGATGCCGAGCGCCGCCGTGTGGACCGCAATGCCGCCGCTGTTGGCGAGACGCGCGAGGGAAAGCGTGATCGCGTCCACATCGGCTATGCCGGAGAGGGTGCCCAGGATGGTGATGCCGACATCGCCCGCGTAGGTGCTGATGATCTTCGCGAGCAGGCTGATCACGGCGATCAGGCCAGCGAGCTTCAATGCGGTGCCAAGCTCGAAGGGGCTCTTCATGGTGAGTTGAGGACTCTCCGTGCTGCCCCGCCCATGGGTGAAGAAGAGCAGCCCTGCGACCGCGATCATGACGATCCCCGTCGCGCCGAGTGGCCATGCGAGCGGAAGAAGCAGCGCGTTGTTCAAAGCGCTCGCCACGACGAGCACGCGCCCGACCATCACCGATCCGGCGAGAAGAATGCCGCCAGCGAGAAGCGGGCTCGCAGTCGGATGCTCGCGCGCCATGCGGGCGAGGGTGACGGTGGTTGCGGTGGAGGAGGCCAGACCGCCGGCAAGCGCCGCGAGCGCGACGCCCGCTTGGCTCCCCATGATCTTCACGGCGATGTAACCGGCAAAGGAGATCGCCGCGATGATGATGGCAAGCAGCCAGATCTCTGCCGGATTGACGGAGTCCCAAGGATCGACGGTCCGGTCCGGCAGCAGGGGCAGGGCGAGGAACGTCATCGCGAGAAGAATGAGCGCGGAGCGGATCTCCAGCCATGTCAGACGCCTGACCCAGCTGTGCAGCGGCTGCTTGAGAGCCAGGATGAGCGTGACGACGACGCCGGCCGCCGTTGCGATCTCAAGATTACCGAGAACCGCATAGGCGCCGAGAGAGAAGGTGATGAGCCCGGCGATGACGCCGGTGACGCTGAAGTTCTCCTCCGCCTTTGCTTCCAGCCAGGAGAAGGCGCTGAAGGCGAGCGAGAAGCCGAGGAAGGAGAGAGCCAGAAAGACGACATTGGTGTGGGTCGTCAGGATAGCGGACAGGGCGCCGAGAAGGGCGATCAGCGTATAGGTCCGCAGGCCGGCGGTGCGCTCTCCCTCCGCCTCCTCGCGCTGCTTCCAGCCCCGCTCCAGGCCGATGAGCAGCCCGATGGCCAGAGCAACGACAAGACGGAAAAGCAGAGACGTGTCGTTCATGGCACTTGAGTCACTCGGCCGGCCAGCCTGACAGATCGCGGTTACCGACCGTTCCTTGATTGTTTAGCACGGGCAACTTTCGAGCAACAGTCTAGCTTTCTCAAACGCGCCCATCGATGCTTTGCATGGGCCCTCTGCCGCGATACCTGTGGTGGGCGTTCCGCTCTCGAGGCCTGCTCATGATCGTCAGTCTGACCATTATCCTCCTCTGCCAGTTGCTTGGTGAGGTGGTCGCCCGCGGCTTCGGTTGGTCGTTGCCGGGGCCGGTGCTCGGCATGCTGATTCTGTTGGTGTTCCTGAACCTACGGGATCGGATCAGGACGAAGGTGCCGGAGTTCGGCAGGACGCTCGACGCGACAGGGAAGGGGCTGTTGGCCCATCTCTCGCTGCTGTTCATTCCGGCGAGCGTCGGCGTGATCCAGCGACTCGACGTGCTGGCCGATTACGGCGTCGGCCTTGCCGTCGCTCTCGTGGTCTCCACCTTCGTCACGCTCGTCGTGACCGTCGTCACCTTCGTGGTGGTGTCGCGCCTCAGCGGCTCCGCGATGGAAACGGCCGAGGAGGGCAAAGCCCGTGACTGATCAGGCCTTCTCCCTCTGGGTCTATCTCTCGCAGACCCCGCTGCTCTGGCTTGTGGTGACGCTCGGTGCCTATGTCATCGCGGATCGCATCTCGCTTACCTTCAAGCGACATCCGCTCTTCAATCCGGTGCTGATCTCCGTGGTGACGGTCGCCCTCGTGCTGTGGGTCACGGGTACGTCCTATCCGGTCTATTTCGAAGGCGCGAAGTTCGTGCATTTCCTGCTCGGTCCCGCGACGGCCGCGCTCGCCATTCCACTTTACGAGAACCGGCACATCGTGCTGTGCTCCATCGTGCCGATGGTGGTGTCGCTCGTCGTGGGGTCCGTCACGGCCATTGTGTCGGCCGTCGCCGTCGCGCAGCTCTTCGGCATTCCCAATCCCATCCTCATTGCGCTCGCGCCGAAATCCGTCACCGCTCCCGTGGGCATGGGCATCACGGAAGCGCTCGGCGGCGATCCGGCGCTCACCGCTATCCTGGTGATGCTCACCGGCGTCACCGGCTCGATCATGGTCACGCCCCTGATGAATGCGTTGCGCATGAAGGATTGGCGTGCGCGCGGTTTTGCAGTGGGACTTGCCTCGCATGGCATCGGGACGGCGCGCGTTTCAGGCCAATTCGCTTGCCGGCACCTTTGCCGGCATCGCCATGGGCCTCAACGCGCTCGTCACCGCGCTGCTTCTGCCGCTGGTGCTGAGGCTTTTGCTGGATTAGGCCTTGTTTACACAATAGCAGTACCATGGAGCGCGATAGCATGTCGCCAATGGGGAATGGACCAATGACCGATCCTGCGCTCAAGAGGACGTCTAAGAAGCCAGCGAAGGACGCAAAATCAGCCGAGGCGAAGCCAGTCGCTGTGAACGCCGGGGAGCTGGTTCTTCTCTCGGGCGGCAACCCTCAGATCGCGAAGGGATACGGCGATGCGCCCGTGCAGGCCTATATCGCGGCGATGCCGGGCTGGAAGAGCGATGTCGGGCGCCGGCTCGATGCGCTCATCGTGCGCACCGTTCCCGGCGTGCACAATGCGGTCAAATGGAACTCGCCGTTGTACGGCGTCGAAGGTCAGGGATGGATCCTCAGCATCCATTGCTTCGCGAAATACATCAAGGTGGCTTTCTTCCGCGGCGCGTCGCTGAATCCTGTCCCTCCCGAAGCGTCCAAGCACAAGGATGTGCGCTACTTCCACATCCATGAGCACGACCAACTGGACGAAGCGCAATTCGTCTCCTGGGTGAAGCAGGCCAGCGAATTGCCCGGCGAGAAAATGTAGGCGGCAACAATCATGACGACGATGAAGACCGTTTCGCAGGACGCCGATAAAGGCGCCTCTGCCTCTCAGCTGATCGATGCGAAGATCAAGGAACTGAACGATTGGCGTGGTGAGACGCTCAAGCGCCTGCGCGCCCTCATCAAGCAGGCCGATCCCGATGTGATCGAGGAGGTGAAGTGGAGGGGCGTTCCGGTGTGGTCGCATGCCGGCATCATCTGCACCGGCGAGACCTACAAGAGCGCCGTGAAGATGACCTTTGCGAAAGGGGCCTCGCTCGATGATCCATCCAGCCTTTTCAATGCGAGCCTTGAGGGCAATACGCGGCGCGCCATCGATTTTCATGAAGGCGATGCGATCGATGAAGAGGCATTGAAGGCGCTCATTCGTGCGGCTGTGGCGCTGAACGTGGCGAAGAAGGTGGGCAGCCGTAAAGGGAAGTCGGCGGCTGAAACATAAAAACGCAGGCACCGCTTTTCCCTCATGCGAGGTGGAGCAGATGTGCGGGGGCCATAGGACTCTGGCAGGTCGCACCACGTACGAACGTCGGGTTAGTCCGCGACTATGCAGGAACGTATGTTAACCTGATCACGTCCCCACCAATGCGATCGCTTGCCATGAGGCGCAGCGGCGGCCGCGGGCCGGCGAAGAAAGGCTTGCCGCGACCAAGCACGACGGGATTGATGTACAGTCGATATTCATCGACCAGACCAAGTTCGGTCAGACTTTGCGCTAGCTCAGGTCCGGAAACTTCAATCTCCCCGTCCAGTTGGGCCTTCAGCCCGCGGATCGCCGCCTCGATGTCTTCCCCAATAAGAGTGGCATTCGGGCCGACGGACTTCAGCGAGCGCGATGCGACCCATTTCGGTTGGCTCCGCCACGCCGCTGCATAGTCGCGTTGCGCCTCGTCCCACTCGGAATGGTCTTCGTCCCAATATCGCATCACCTCGTACATGCGGCGACCGTACACGCTGCCGGCCAGGCCGCGCACGTCGTCGATGAAATGACGAAAGAGCGCAGGATCAGGCGCAAATTCCATGTGATCGACATAGCCGTCCAAGGACTGGTTCAAAGCGAACACCAGCTTCGCCATGCTGCAGGATCTCCCTAAGTTCCTCAAAAAAGGCTTGGGCCGATGCTATGCAGAAATGAAGTCTGTTACAATCTGGCCGCTGCTTCCTTGGTGAGTCCAATAACAGGGTCCACTCTCCGATCCTGACCCGCAGTTCCTCGGACAACACGCCTTTGCCTAAAGTGGCTTCTCCGTCTGCGAACCGTTCGTCCCCAAGCTGCCCGTCGTCTCGCTTTGTCTCGGCAGGAACGCCGGAACGATGCCGTTCGTGACGAGGGCATGAAGCTGCCCGACATAATTGTCTTCACGCGACGGCTCGGTCGAATTGGAGGTCATGACAACCGTGAGCCCGAGGCTCGGGATGACGTAGAGCATCTGTCCGCCGAAGCCCCAAGCATAATGGGCTCTGTGCCCGTGCATCTCGCGCATGAACCAGCCATAGCCGTAAGCATTGCCGGTGAAGGGCGAGGAGGTGCGCGGCGTCCAGGATTCCCTGATCCAGTTTTCCGGCACGACGCGCTTGCCGTCGATCATGCCGCCCTGACGATACATCTCGCCGAAGCGCAAAAGCGCGCGCGGTGAGAGCGCCATCTCGTTGCCGCCGAGATAGATGCCCTGCGGATCGCGCGTCCAGGGTGCGACATCGACTTCGAGCGGCTCGCCGAGCCAGTCGCGCGCCAGCTCCAGCGTGCTGCGCTTCGAGGCCCGTGTCAGCGCAGCCGACAAGAGATGCGTACTGCCGGTCGAATAGAGCATGCGCCCACCGGGCTCGTCGATGAACGGGCGCGAGAGAATGTAGCGCACCCAATTGTCGCTGCTGATCCATGCGCCGTAGTTGCGGCCCGAGGTGCGCCCCAGCCCGGCCTGCATGGAGAGCAGATGGCCGATGGTGACCTGCCGGATCCGCGCATCGGCATCGGAGGGAATGCTTTGCCCGAGGATCGAGGCAACCGGCTGGTCAACACCCTTGAGAACGCCGCGCTCGATAGCGATGCCGACCAGAGCCGACATGATGGTCTTCGAGGCGGACTTGATGTTTGTCGGACGGTCAAGCCGTGCACCGCTGAATCCCCGCTCCACCAGGACGCTTCCATTGTGGGACACGATCAGGGAACGGAGGTTCGGAAGGTCGCTGGCGCGCGTGGCCGCTTCTTCGATCAGCTTCGCATCGGGTACCGGCGCCGGTGGAGGGGAGGCGGGCTGGGCCAATGCGCCAACGGCGCTGGTCAGCATCAGGAGAAAAGCCAAACCGGCTTTGGGGAGGGTGAAGCTTGAGAGGCAGAGCATAGAGAGTTCTGACATTGTGTTGCTGTCGGACAAGAACCGAGATGGACGGGCGTTCCGGCGGGGCAACACCTCACACGCCATTGTGAGCATCGGCCATCCATGCGGCAGCTCGCCCCCAGCCCTGCGCCGGCGGCATTGGTGCCCTTGCCGCCAATCTCTTATTTGCAGATAAATTTGTAAATCTAAGGCAATCAACATGTTGAAATCGTGGTTTACCCGCCCGCTCTGGCAGCGGGTCGCCGTAGGCTTTGCCCTCGGCATCCTTGCCGGCGTGCTGGCCGGCGAGCAGGCGGCCGTATGGTTCAAGCCGCTCGGCGACCTCTACCTGAACCTCGTGCGGATGATCGTGATCCCGCTGGTGTTCTTCACCATCACGTCCAGCGTGGCGAAGCTTGCCGAAGCAGGTAACGTGGCGAGCTTAGGGTTGCGCACCCTGTTCTGGTTCATTGCCACCTCGGCCATCGCCGTGCTCGTGGGCATCGCCTTCGGGCATCTCATCGATCCCGGCCTTGGCCTGTCGAACCTGCCGCTCGGCGAGGTGAAGCCGCGCACGATCCCAACGCCGCTCGAGGTGCTGATCGGCATCGTGCCGACGAACCCGATCAAGGCCATGGCCGATACCAACGTGCTGCAGGTTCTCTTCTTCGCCGGCATCGTCGGCGCTGCTCTCGTCTCGCTCGGCGAGAAGACGGCCGGCATCCGCACCCTCGTCGATCAGGGCGCGACCGTTGTCTTCCGCATCACGCGCTGGGTGCTGCAACTCACCCCCATCGGCACCTTCGGCCTGATTGCCTGGGTTGTCGGGCGCTACGGCCTGGCCTCGCTGCTGCCGCTCGGCAAGTTCATCGTGGCCATGTATCTCGCCTGCCTGTTCCACATCGTCGTGGTCTATGGCGGCCTGTTGAAACTGCACGGCCTGAAGGTCGGACGCTTCTTCCGCGGCGCTGCGCCGGCGATGCAGATGGCCTTCGCCACCTCGTCGAGCCTTGCCACGCTGCCGATGTCCCTGCGCGTCGCGGTCGAGAAGCTCGGCGTGCCGCAGAGCTATGCGAGCTTCGCTTTGCCGCTTGGCGCCAACGTGAAGATGGATGGCTGCGGCGCGATCTATCCCGCCATCGCGTCGATCTTCATCGCGCAGTATTTCGGTCTCGATCTCTCGCTGACGCAGTACGTACTCATCGGCTTGACGGCGGTTCTGGGCTCGCTCGGCACGGCAGGCGTGCCCGGCACCTCCATCGTCATGCTCACGCTGACCTTAAGCACCGCAGGTCTGCCGCTCGAAGGTATCGGCTACATCATCGCCATCGACCGCGTCGTCGACATGATGCGCACCATGACCAACGTGACAGGCCAGATCCTCGTGCCGGTGATCGTCGCGAAGGAGGAGCGCATTCTCGATCAGGCCGTCTATGACGGCAACGTCGAGACTCATACGCCGGCTGGTGAGGCGGTTCTGGTTGCCGCCGAATAATCATTCGCTGCAAGCGAGCAAACAAAAAGGCGGACCGTCGGGCCCGCCTTTCTTTTTGATTTCGTCCCGGCTCAGAACAGGAAGTCCGAAGCACCGATCAGCGAGAGCTTCACGTTGATGAGCGTGATCGACTGTCCGTCGGCGTTGATCAGCACGTCGTCAACTTTGCCGTCGCTGTCCGCGTTGAATTTGCGGATGCTGAGATCGTTGAAGCTCAGATCGGTGGCGCGCAGATCGATGCGGTCGCTGGCGTTCCTGAAATCGGTGATCTTGTCCTTGCCCCATTGGCTCGAGAAGCGGAACGTGTCCGTGTTCGTGCCGCCGGTCAGGATGTCGTTGCCGCTGCTGCCGGAAAGAGTGTCCTTTCCGCTGTCGCCATAGAGCCGGTCGTTCCCGGCATTGCCGGTGAGGGCATCATTGCCGGTTCCGCCATAGAGCTTGTCGTTGCCGCCGTTGCCGTAGAGCTTGTCGTTACCGCCATTGCCCTTGATCGTGTTGGCTGCGGACGTTCCCTTGAGGGTGTTGTTGCTCGCGGTGCCACTGATCGTGGTCGAGGTCGGCGTGGAGGAAGTCCCCGTCGTCGGGTCGATGAGATCGAGCTTCACGTTCGAGGCGCCAATCGTCACCTGCTTGGTCACCGCGGCAAAGCCGCCGCCGGAGAACGTGACCGCATAGGTGCCGGCTGCCAGCGCCAGGCCGTAGCCGCCGGCGCTTTCCGTCGTCGTGCTGTATCGGACGCCGGTCGAACTCACGGCCGTCACCGTCAATCCACCGAGGCCCTCGCCGATGTCGTAGAAAAGATCGCCGTCCTTGTCGTCCATGCTGACGCCGGTCAGAAACACCTTCGTGCCGGACTTGGCGAAGTTCTGCGTGACGAAGGCCCCGTCCCAGGTCTGGTACGGACCGGTGTCGAAGCCGATGCCGATCTCGCGGAAGGTCCCGTTGAGGATATTCGCCTTGTGGCCCGGGCTGTTCATCAGGTTCGTGTGCAGCAGCTCCACCTCGTCCTGGAGGCCCGCAGGAGCGCGCATGCTGGCCCACGCGATATTCTCCGCCGAGGTCCAGGAGCCCGAGAAGGTGTAGCCCGCCTGAATCATCCGCTGGTGCGGGGAAGACCCGCCTGCTCCCGTATGGGAGAACGTGTCGGTCGCGATCATCCAATTGCTGTGCGAATCCGCCGATTCGTTGAGGTCGCCGTTGAAGGTGAGCGGCTGGGCGCCCGTCTTCGCCCGTTCACGGTTCACCAGCTCGAGCATGAACTGCTCATAGGCCGTGGCTTGCGACATCAGATACCCCTTGGTGTTTATTCGTTCTCCCGTTGTCCGGGCTAATGGCCTGGGGCTTAGAGGCTAAATGGGAAGAAGTTGTGGCTCGATCGTTATAGAGTTTCGGGCTGTCTGGCGCGCCTATTGACGTATGGTCGAGAGGAACTTTGCCCTACCTGCGCTGTAACCCTGCTCTGCAGCATGAGATGGAGATCGGGGCCGCATTCTGGTCTATAGCGGAACCCGGAAACGCCTTATGCCAAGCTTGGCAGCATAACGAAGAATGCCGATGACCAACCAAACGTCCGCCATGTCCGTTGCGTCCCGTCCCGTCTCGGCGGAGAGGGTCGCGGTCCCGATCCTGGTTGCCATCAGCATTTCGCATCTGCTGAACGATCTCATCCAATCGCTGCTGCCGGCGATCTATCCGATCCTCAAGAGCAATTTTCACCTCGATTTCGGCCAGATCGGGCTGCTCACGCTGACCTTCCAGTGCACCGCATCGCTGCTCCAGCCCATGATCGGCACGTTCACGGACCGGCGGCCGCAGCCGTTCTCCCTCGTGGTCGGCATGGGCTTCACCCTGATCGGGTTGCTGACGCTGTCGCAGGCGGGATCCTATCCGGTCCTGCTCTTGGCGGCGGCGCTCATCGGCATGGGCTCTTCGGTGTTCCATCCGGAATCCTCCCGTGTCGCACGCCTGGCCTCCGGCGGACAGCACGGACTGGCGCAGTCGGTGTTCCAGGTCGGCGGCAATGCCGGAAGTGCGCTCGGGCCCTTGCTTGCCGCCTTCATCGTCGTTCCCTTCGGGCAGCCGAGCATCGCCTGGTTTTCCGCAGTGGCTCTGCTGGCGATGCTGATCCTGTTTGTCGTGGGGCGGTGGTATCAGGCCAAGCTCGCGGATCTGCGCGCCAAGCCGCGCATGAGCGAGGCTGGATCGATGTTCTCGAAGCGGCGCGTTGTGGTCTCGATCGGAATCCTGATGCTGCTGATCTTCTCGAAGGATTTCTACGTCGCGAGCTTCACCAACTATTTCACCTTCTACCTGATCTCCAAGTTCCAGCTGTCCGTGCAGGACGCGCAGATCCACCTCTTCATCTTCCTCGGAGCGCTGGCCGTCGGCACGCTGCTCGGCGGGCCCATCGGAGACAGGATCGGACGGCGTTACGTGATCTGGCTCTCGATCCTGGGAGTCCTGCCCTTCACCCTCGCGCTGCCCTTCGCCGACCTGTTCTGGACGACCGTGCTGAGCGTCATCGTGGGCGTGGTCCTGGCCTCCGCCTTCTCGTCCATCCTGGTCTATGCCATCGAGCTGGTGCCGGGCCGCGTCGGCATGATCGCCGGCTTCTTCTTCGGCTTCTCATTCGGCATGGCGGGCCTCGGCGCCGCGGCGCTCGGACATCTCGCCGACATCACGAGCATCGCGACCGTCTATACGATCTGCTCGTTCCTGCCGGCGCTCGGGCTTCTCGCGTATTTCCTGCCGAAGATCGAAAAGCCGCGGGTTTGAAGGTTGGGGTCGTAAAAGAGTGAAGCGCCACCTGAGCCTTCCTCCCCACAAGGGGAGGGCGACATGTCCGCGCTTCACGACAGCAGATGAGTTCGCTCTTGAAGACCTTGAACGGCTCGTCAGCCCAGCGCCGCCCTTGCGGCGTCCTCCAGAGCCTTCATCGCCATGCGATACGGTCCCGGCCCGTGGCTGATGCGGGCGACGCCGAGTTCGGCGAGGCGCGCGACCGAAGGCGTTGATTTGCTTGCCATGATGTTCACCGGCAGAGGCGAACCTTCGACGACACGCGCGATGAGCTTTTCGTCGACAAGGCCCGGGACGAAGAAGCCATCCGCACCGGCATCGGCATAGGCGCGGCCGCGCTCCAGGGCTGTCGCGACATGGCTCTCGTCGTGCTGATACGGAGCCGCGAGCAGGAACACGTCGGTGCGCGCATTGAGGAACGCGGGGATGCCGAGCCGGTCGGCCGCTTTTTTGGCGCCGTTGAGACGCGCAGCCTGATCGGAGATCTCGCGCAACGGTCCGGATTCGCGAAAGCTGTCCTCGATATTGTAGCCGATGGCGCCGGCCTCGATGGCGCGGGCAATCGTTGCGCCGACCTCATCCGGGTTGGCACCGTAGCCGGTTTCCAGATCGATGGTGACCGGAAGATCGGTGGCCGCCACGATGCGTTCGAGATTGGCGATGGCAAGATCGAACGGCATGAACTCACCGTCCTCGAAGCCATGCGCCGCCGCAACCGACCAGCTGCCGGTCGCAAGGGCCTTCGCGCCGCTGGCCGCTACGGCCTTGGCGCTGCCCGCATCCCAGACATTGAACAGGATGATCGGTTGTCCGGGAATGTTGAGAGCCCTGAACGTCTTGGCCTTCGTGACTTGATCGGTCATGTCCTTCACCCCTTGGAGAATGTCGCTGCGAGGCGGCGCTCGTGTTCGAGCAGCCACTGCTTGCGCCAGATCTTGCCACCATAGCCGGTCAAAGATCCATCCGCACCGATCACACGATGGCAGGGCACGATGATGGCGACCTGATTGGCGCCGTTTGCCCGCGCCACGGCGCGGGCCGCATCGGGACGGTCGAGGAGGCGCGCGATCTCGCCGTAGCTGCGCGTCACCCCGGTCGGAATCTGGCGCAGGGCATCCCAGACCGTTGCTTCGAACGGCGTGCCCTTCTGAACGATGGGCACATTAAAGGAGATCGACCGGCCGGCAAAATACTCTTCCACCTGACGGGCGAGGGTGTCGAGCATCGGATGCTGCCCGAAACAGATTGGCCCGACGCGTTTACGCAACCGCTCGATCTCGGTTGGAAGTGCCTTGCGTTCCGCGAATTCGAGCAGATGCACACCGGCATCGTCCGCCACCGCGAGCATCGCGCCGATGGGCGTGTCGAGCCATTGTGCAGTCAGGATCTGGCGCGTCGTCATGCGGATCGGTGCGTCGCCGATGAGCTTGCTGATCGCATCGCGAAAGCCGCTACCGGACTCATAGCCGGCATCGAGTTGGGCATCCATCACGGAGCCTCCCTGTTGCAATGTGTTCACCGCGAGCCCCAGACGCTGCGATCTCGCGTATTGCGCGAAGGTGATGCCGTATTCGCGCTGGAAGGCGCGGCGGACAGTGGAGGGATCGTAGCCGAGAGCTTTGACATCCTCGGCGCTCCACCGCCGTTCCGGCTCGGCCCTGATCCTGTCCTTCAAGGCATCAAACGCGCCGCTCGTCGGCCGTTTGATGTCGAGGGGCTTGCAGCGTAGGCAGGCGCGAAAGCCTGCATCCTGCGCCGCGTCCCTGCAGGAGAAGAACACCACATTGTCGCGCTTCGGCTTGCGGGCCGGGCAGGTCAGGCGGCAGAAGATGCCGGTCGTCTTCACGCCCACATAGGCGAACCCCTCATAGGAAGGATCGCGGGCGATCAGGGCGGCAAAGAGGGTGTCGTCGTCACGGAGCATCGGCATGACCCTGTTTTAGCGCAACCCTTAGGCCCCTGTCGCCGGAAACGAGGCGTGTATTTTTCTTTTCGCAGAACCCCGTTCAAGGGATCTGGGCAACGTCCACGCTCAGGCGCATCTCCGGATGAATGCCGCAGATCACGTCGTAATGGCCCGGCTGGTCGAAACCAATGGCAACGGTGTCGCCGGGATTCTGAGCGTCCGAGTTGAAGCTCTTGCCGGGCCCGTCGAGACGGACGTTGTGGACGCGCGTATCATCGTTGAGGATGCGCAGGGCCTCGCCCACCTTCAGGAGAACGGCACCGGGCGTGAAGCGCCGGTCCTTCTGGCTGACGGTGGAGATGGCGACCGCCTCCGAACTCGTGCCCCAGACCATCGTCTTCGGAGGCAGGCTTGCCGGACGGGGAGGATCATCGCTGGAGAGGGTGTTGAGGAACGCGACGAGCTGCGCCCGCTCCGTCGTGCTGAGTTCGATCCGCTGCGGCAGATCCGCTGAAAGGGTAGGGCGCTGCACGATGCGTTTCGCGTAGTGATCCACCACATCCTCGAAGGTTGCGAGCGAACCGTCATGCATATAGGGCGCGGACCAGACGCGCTCGCGCAGGCTCGGCGTCTTGAAGGCATGGTTGACGGTCTTCAAACCGAGAATGGGCCCGCGGCCCTTGTCCTCGCTCGGCAGGCCGATGTCGTGGAACGCTTCATCGGTGAAGCGCCAGCCCTGATGGCAGGCGATGCAGCCGGCCTTGCCGACAAAGAGCGCAAAGCCTGCCATCTCGTCCGGCTCCAGAGCCCTGTCGTCGCCCTTCACCCAGCGATCAAAGCGGGTTTCCGGTGATACGAGCGTTCGCTGAAAGGCGGCAAGCGCCTTTGCGAGATTGTCTTGCTTCACCGCGGGATCGTCCGGGAAGGCAGCAGCGAAGGCTTGGCGCATCTGCGGATCTGAGCCAAGCGCACGCAAGGCCGTCTGCAGATTGCCGGCCATCTCGCGCTCGTTCTCGATCGGCACCATGGCCTGCGTTTCCAGGCTCGATGCCCGGCCGTCCCAGAAGAAGGACAGGCCCCAGGCCAGGTTCCAGAGGGCAGGAGTGCGACGGTCGAGAGGTTGTCCGTCGTGGCCGATATGCCGGTCGACGCCATCGGAGAACGACAGGTCAGCCTGATGGCAGGTCGAACACGCCATATCGCCGGAGCCCGACAGGCGCGTATCTTCAAACAGCTTCGCCCCGAGAACAATCTTTTCCGGGGTGGTGGGATTGTCTGCAGGCGTCGGCGTATGATCGGGACGCGCGAAAACTTTTCGCCAATGTTCCGTGTCGAACGGAGCGGGCTTGTCCGCTGCTCCGCCGACGAGGCTTGCAAGCAGAAGGCTCGCAAGCACTCGGCCGGCTTTGGCAAAACCTTCACGCGTCATGAATGTTAGCGAAGATTCCCGAGCTGCAGCTCGAACTTCGACACGCTGCTCAGGAACTCTCCCGAATCCTTGACGGCCTGCTTCGGCGGCGTCACGGACGGGAAGGTCGCCTTCAGCTCGTTGAGGCTCGCCTGCAGAGCCTTGGCCGCATCGGCATTTTTCGCGGTGGCGGCGGGCATGACCGTTCCGACGAGGCGGTCCACTTCCAGCACGAAGCCGCGTGCATCCTGATATTCGACCACGTTGGCGATACGGCCTTTTTCGACGGCCTCTTCATATTCGTCGGCCGCCTGCTGCAGCACCTCGAGAGCCGTTTCGAGTACGAAATAGGGGCCGTTCTCTTCCTTCGCCTTCACGGCGGTTTCGGCCGCAGCCAGACGCTCGTCGAGAGCCGCGCGGGCGCGCGCGTAGGCCTCCTTGTTCTTGGCTTTCACGGTCTGCGAAAGGGCCTTCAGGGCGACCTGGAACGGCGCGACGTTGAAGGTCTTCAGCTGATCGCGGATGCTGGCATAGATTTCCTCTTCCGGATGCAGGAAATGGGGCAGGGCATCTGCCCAACGCCCGGCCTCGATGAGCTCGGCGCCGACCAGGAGATGGCCGCGGATCATCTCGATGCCGCGATAGAGATGGAGGGAAGGCTCCAGCTGCGCGGCGCCTCCACCTTCGCCTTCTCCCTCGCCACCAGCCGTGGCGGCAGACGCGGCGTGGCCCTGGTGCTGGGCGAGGTGAAGCAGGGGCTGATCGGCCTTGGCCTCGATCCCGGCCTGGGGAGGAGCGTGCAGGATCGTTGCTTGAGAAGCTGCGGGTGCTGCGACCAGGACGGCGGTGCTCAGGCCCGCCCAAATCTTCCGTTTCTTCATGACATCTCCCCTCGGCAGGACAAGGTCGCCGCGGCCAGTTTAGAAAAATTAAAAACTGTCTTTCTTTACAAGGATTTAGCTACATCTTATGGGGATTTCTGACAAGCCTGAAGGGGTCTTCCCATGCTGATCACGATTGCGGACGTCCTGCCCCAAGGTGAACTCGAAGAAGTCCGCACAATGCTGGGCTCCATGCGCTTTGAGGATGGCCGCGCGACGGCGGGCTGGAGCGCCAGACTCGTCAAGGACAACGAGCAGGCCCGCGAGGGGGCCACTCTGGCGCTGCTTCGGGAGAAGGTGTCGAAGGCCATTCTCGGCAACGAGGTCTTCAGCCTCGCCGTGCGCCCGAAAGCGCTGACGCTGCTGACCTTTGCCCGTTATGGACAAGGCAAGGAATACGGCTCCCATGTGGACAATCCGCTGATGAACGGTATTCGCACGGACGTGTCCTTCACGCTCTTCCTGGCCGATCCGGAATCTTACGATGGCGGCGAACTCGTCATCGAATCCGTCGCCGGCGAGGAGGAGGTGAAGCTGCCCGCGGGCCACCTCGTCGCCTATGATTCGACGAGCCTGCATCGGGTGGCACCGGTCACCCGCGGCGAGCGCTTGGTGGCGGTCGGCTGGGCGCAGAGCTATGTCCGCGAGAGCGCCCGGCGCGAGCTTCTGTTCGATCTCGAAACCGCCAAGCGCAGTCTGTTCGCTCAATCCGGCAAGACACCGGAATTCGACCTCCTGGCGAAAAGCACCGCCAATCTTTTTCGGATGTGGGCGGAGGTGTAAGTGTCCGGCTTCCCAGTCCGGCTATCACTCCGCTCCCATCCTGAGGAGGTGCAGGTTGATATGGAGTCGGATTTGCCTGGACCCGCTGAGTCCTACTGCCAGGAGTGGTTGAAGCTGATGCTGATGCGCTCGCTTTCGGCCTCGTTCAGGGGCACCTCGTGGCGCAGCCAGCTTTCCCAGAGCAGCACCGTGCCGGTGGCAGGCTTCATATAGGCGAATTGCCGGTTCTCCTGCTTGGCCTTGGCCTTGCGTGGCGGGGCGGCCATCATGAAGCCGAGGCGCGGATCCTCAAGCTTGAGCGCGCTCGCGCCTTCCGGAATTGTCACGTAATAGGTGCCGCTCACCACCGAATGCGGGTGGATGTGCGAGGTGTGGATGCCTCCGGGCGGGAGGATGTTGATCCACAGGCTGTCGAGGACAAGCTTGCGGCCCTGGAGATCGAATTCCAGCTCCTTGGCGAAGGCCGCCACATGCTTGTCGAGCTCCTTCAGAAGCTCGCCGAAGACCGGCACCCGCCAAGGCAGGTCGTTCAGGGAGGCGTAGGATGTGTAGCCCGGATAGCCATGCTTGGCGCACCAGCGCTGGCCCGCCTCGTCATCCTCGGCAATGGACAGGCAGGCGGCTTCGAGCTCCGCATTGCGGCTCTCGGCCTTGGCGCCGGTCAGCTCGGCGCGGTAGACTTTGGTGACGAAAAGCGTGTCGATACTTGCCATAGCTTGGCTCTATTCCGGCAGCCGGTTTCTGTCAAAGCCATTGCTCTTTCGGGACGGGCATCCCAGCTTTCATGTTGGAAAGTTTCCTCATGGCTTGAAGGATCCATGAGGGCAACACACCTTGGCCTCATGATGTCGTCCTCCCTCGTCCCGACCGCTTCAAGCGATCTTCTGACCATGGCTCGAAGCCTCGATGCCGAAAGCCTCGCACGTGTCATCGCTCTGCGGGACTGGCTGATCACGGCCGCAGGCCAGATGGAGGATTCGAACGAGGTCCTGGCCGGCTTTCTCACCCGTCTGATCGATCTTGGCCTGCCGATTGACCGGGCTGTCTCGGCCATCGAGACGCTGCATTCGGAATATGCCGGGATCGGCCGCTTCTGGACCCGGGAGGAGGGCACCATCGTGCGCTACCTTCCTCACGGGGACCGTCGCGAGGCGATTTATCAGACCAGCCCCTTCGCCCATGTCAACCGCACCGGCGAGTGGCTGATCCTCGATCTCGCGATCACGCCCGACGATCTCTTTCCGATCGTCCCGGAGCTGAAGGAAGCGGGCTACCGTCATTACGTCACCATCCCGATCCGCTTCACCAACGGGGCCGAGAACGCGATCTCGTTTGCAACGAGGTCGCCGGAAGGATTCGGCATGCGTGAACTGACGATCCTGCGCATGGTCATGCCGTCCTTCGCGCTCGTGACCGAGCTGCGTGCCACGAGCAACCGGCTCGACGAGGTGCTGCGCATCTATGTGGGGGACGATCCGCACAAGGCGATTCTGTCGGGCGCCATCCAGCGCGGACAGGTGACGCGGATACGCTCGGCCATTCTGTTCGCCGACATGCGCGACTACACGCATATCTCCTCGACGCTGAGCCCTGAAAACGCGGTCGAGCTGTTGAACAACTATTTCGATTGCCTCGTGCCGCCCATCGAGGATGAGGGCGGAGAGGTGCTGAAGTATCTGGGCGACGGGCTTCTCGCCATCGTGCGCGACAAGGGCGACGATACGGGCGGTGCGGCGCAATCGGCGCTCACCGCCGCCACCAAGGCTCTGCGTCGCATCGAGGCGGCCAACAATGAAGGACGCTTTCCCGTGCCGATCAATGTCGGCTTCGCGCTCCATCATGGCGATGCGGCCTACGGCAATGTCGGCTCCGGTCAGCGCCTGGATTTCACGGTGATCGGCCGCGACGTGAATCTTGCGAGCCGCATTGCGGAGTTGAACAAGAGCCTCGGCGAGCCGCTGCTCATGTCGAAGCCCTTCGTCGAACATCTGTGGGGCAACCCTTCGCCGCTCGGCGCGCACGCGGTCCAGGGTTTTGCCGAGGCAGTCGAGGTCTACAAGCCTTAAAAGCTATCGCGTCCATGCGGCGCGTCGAGATTGATGATCGGCCCGAGCGGCACGATGCCGCTGGGATTGATGGTCCTGTGGCTTTCGTAATAATGCCCTTTGATGTGAGCCATGCTGACCGTTTCGGCGATGCCGTCCGTCTGGTAGAGATCACGCACATAGTCTGCAAGGTGCGGATAATCCGCGACGCGGCGCAGGTTGCATTTGAAATGGCCGACATAAACCGGATCGAAGCGCAGCAGCGTGGTGAAGAGACGGATATCGGCTTCGGTCATCCTGTCGCCGCAGAGATAGCGGCGTGACGACAGGCGCTCGTCGAGAAAATCGAGCGTTTCGAAAAGCGGATGGAGCGCTTCTTCATAAGCCTGCTGCGTCGTCGCAAAGCCCGCCTTGTAGACGCCGTTGTTCAGAGTGTCGTAGACGCGCGCGTTCAGGCTGTCGATCTCGTCCCGCAGTTCCTCCGGACAGTAATCGCCCGGCTTCGCCCCGAGGTCGTCGAAGGCGGAGTTCATCATGCGGATGATCTCGGCGGATTCGTTGTTCACGATGGTGCCGGTCGCCTTGTCCCAGAGCACAGGCACCGTCACGCGGCCGGTGTAATCGGACTCGGCCGCGGTGTAGACCTGATGGAGATACTGCGCGTTGTTGATGGGATCCGGAATGACGCCGGGGCCGTCCTCGAAGGTCCAGCCATGCTCCAGCATGCGCCAGTGCACGACGGAGATGCCGATCATCCTCTCCAGGCCTTTGAGCTTGCGCATGATCAGCGTGCGATGCGCCCAGGGGCAGGCGAGCGAGACATAGAGATGGTAGCGCCCGGGCTCCGCCTTGAACCCGCCACCTCCCGTCGGACCAGGAGATCCGTCGATGGTGACCCAGTTCCGGAAGGCGGAAGGCTTGCGCACAAAGCGCCCGCCGGTGCTCTTGGTGTCGTACCATCGATCCTGCCAGACGCCGTTGATCAGCAACCCCATCCCATCCTCCATCTCCAATCTCGTCCGGGAGACCCGATTCGAGCGTGAAAGCAGACAGATGGTCGAACCCGGCAGGGGTCAAGAGGCATCCTGGATCTCCGATGCCTCGAGAGCGCATGCGACAGCCGGCCCGGAAGAGGAGGGCAAAACCGGCTTGACGGGATTTGAGATGTATTACAGGAACATGAAGGGTCCAGGTTTGTCCCGGACTGCCCCTCTCTCTGAGCTTCGATTCCCGGAAAAGGGCGCAGCCTTCCGCCACGACAAGGGGTGACGAAAGGCTTTCCCTCCGTTAGAGGTTCCCTTGCCTTCCTCGGAAGGGCCTGTAGCTCAATGGTTAGAGCCGGCCGCTCATAACGGTCTGGTTGCAGGTTCGAGTCCTGCCAGGCCCACCACTCTCCAATGCGTTGGTTTTCAGTGGCAACTCAGCCCGCACTACGGCGGGAGGTTGAACGCATGCTTGATGCCCAGAACGATGCCGTTCACGGCCACGCTGGCGAGGATGAGGCCCATGACCCGGCTGATGACGCTGGCGCCGGCGTCGCCGATGATCTTGATGATCCGGGAGGCCATAAGCATGAGGATCAGCGTGATGAGCAGGATGAGAGCCATCTGAGCTACGGTTTCAGCCTGCTGTGCAATGCTGAACTTGGTGTTATCCGTGAGCGAGACGACGGCCAGCATGGCGCCCGGACTCGCGATGGAGGGAATGGCAAGCGGGTAGATCGACCGGTCGATATCCGAGGTCTCGATATCCTTCTCCTCGGCTTCGATCTTCGGCTCCCCGAAAATCATCGTCAGTGCGAACAGGAAGAGAACCACGCTGCCGGCGATCTGGAAGGCATCGAGGTCGATCTCCAGGGCCTGAAGCAGCGCCTGGCCCGCAACGACGAAAAACAAGAGGACGAAGAAGGCCGCCACTGTTGCCCTGAAGGCGGTCCGCCTCGCCGCGACGGCGCTCATGCCGGCCGTGACGGCCAGAAATACCGGAAGTGTTCCAATCGGGTCGATCACGACCCACAAGGTGATCAGGTCGGTAAAATACTGGCCCATCGGCGGTGGCCCTCGCCTCTATGTCACAAATAATGCGCCTTGGGCGCAAAGCCAAGCTTATCCGGATCGCTTCTCGGGACAGCATGATCGCGGCCCTCGTCGCATTCACGGCGTAACGTTCCGACTTGCGCTCCGAAGCTTCCGTCATGGTAATCTCCCAAGCGATGACGGGAGCCCGGAATGACTGGTCGAACAGAGAGCCGTAAAAACCCTGTGCGTGGGCTGGTGTGCCCGAATGCCGAGAAATCCGTCTCGCTGGCGCTGCAGGGCGGTGGCGCGCATGGTGCCTTCACCTGGGGCGTTCTCGATTATCTTCTTGAAGATGGCCGGCTCACCATCGAGGCGATCACGGGCGCGAGCGCCGGTTCGATGAATGCGGTAGTGCTTTTCGAAGGCTGGCTTGAGGGCGGACGTGACGGGGCGCGCGAGCAGTTGCGCAAGTTCTGGAAGCGCGTGAGCCTCGACGGTGTGCTCTCGCCGCTCCAGCGTTCACTGTTCGATCGCCTGTTGAGCTATTGGAGCTTCAATGGCTCCTCGTCTCATCTTTGGTTCGATGCTTGGTCGCGCGTCGCGAGTCCCTACGACCTAAATCCGCTCGACATCAATCCTCTGCGCGATGCCCTCAACAGCCTGATCAATTTCGAGCGGGTGAGGGCCTGCAAGGATGCAAAGCTGTTCATCGCCGCGACCAACGTCTGGTCCGGAAAGATCCGAATCTTTACCGGTCCTGAGCTGACCGTGGACCATGTGCTCGCCTCAGCTTGCCTGCCGATGCTCTTCAAGGCAGTCGAGATCGACGGAGAGCCTTACTGGGATGGCGGCTATACGGGCAATCCGGCGCTCTTCCCGCTTTTCTATGAAACACAAACGGACGATATCCTACTGGTGCAGATCAATCCGATCGAGCGCCGGACGACGCCGCGAACCGTGCAGGAAATCCAGAACCGGCTGACCGAAATCACGTTCAATGCCAATCTGCTGCAGCAGCTCAGATCGGTCGAGTTCGTGACGCGGCTGATCGATGAGGGAAAGCTTTCGACCAAGGATTACAAGCACGTCTTCATGCACCGGATCCATGGCGGGCAGGAGCTTGATGAGTTCACCGCCGCGTCCCGCCTCAGTGCTCAATGGAGTTTCTTCAAGGAGCTCAAGGATCTTGGCAGAAATGCTGCCCGCACATGGCTTGCCAAGAACTACCGGTTCATCGGGCAGGAAAGCACGCTCGATCTGCGCAATGCCTATACCTGAGCACCTAAAGCGTTTTTGGTTTCAGTGTAGGACATAGCCGGCGTGCCTGATCCAGCCTTTGGCATCGTTTGCGGTGATGGTGTCGAGGGCTGGTTTGAGTTCGGCTTCCAAGGCTTCGAGAGTGCGTA